>CAZWTE010000048.1:0-6004 GCA_964637465.1 uncultured Gammaproteobacteria bacterium
CCTCAGAGAAAGAATAAAAAACGTTTCAATATTTTTTTAGATGGTGAATTTGTTTTCGGGGCGGATGAGGATTTAGTGGTAAACAGGAGGCTGGTTGTTGGAAAAATCATTCCGGTAGAGGACATGGAGAAGATTTTATTTGAAGCAGAGGCAGGGAAGTTAATGGAAAAAATGTATAGGTGGTTTTCTTTAAGACAGCATTCAGAGAAGGAGGTGAGGGATTATTTTAGAGTCAAGAATCTAGAGTCTAGAGTCAAGGGGAAAGAACAAATTAGTCAATTAGTAATTGATGCCACAATAGAGATTTTAAAGAAAAAGGGACTATTAAATGATTTGGAATTTGCTAAGGCTTGGGTAGAGGCTCGCAGGAAAAGTAAACAAAAAGGGATCAGGGCCATAAAAGCCGAGCTTTTCCAAAAAGGGATTGATAAAGAAATTATTGAGGAAGTGGTCAGGTTACAGGTTACAGGTTACAGTGAAGAGGATTTGGCAAGACAGGCTTTGGCAAAAAAGATGAAAGTTTGGAAAAACCTGGATTCCAAGAAACTCTACCAAAAATCAATTGAATATTTACTTCGAAAAGGATTTGATTATGAAATTGTTAAAAAAATAATTAAAAGTGTTTGATTTTTGGGAGGGAATTTAGTAAACTATATTTAGTCAGAAGAATCTGAGGCAATTTAAGAATGAAATTACATTCTCAAAATCTGAATAAGTAATTTTTCCTCAAAACCACACATTCGTGTGAGATTCTTCGCTAGTCGTTCAGAAAGACAAAAGTAATTTATGCAAAAATCATTTGGACCAATTAGATCAGATCAATCATCTAATGCACCGGCTGGTGCAGACTTTGCCAAACAGGAAGCAGAGCTTGCCAAGCGTGAGGGAATTTTGGAAGAAAGAGAAAGACAGATTTCCGAAAAGCAAAAGTTAGTTGATGACAAACTTGAACAATTAGAAGAAGTCAGAAAAGATTTAGTTTCAAAGCTGGAAAAAGTTTCATCTATGTCCAAGAATGAAGCGCAAAAAATCCTGCTGGAAAATTTAGATCAAGAATTAGCAGGTGAAATTTCCAGAAGAATTAAAGAAGCCGAAGAAGAAATAAAGTTAGCGGCGGATGAAAAAGCCAGAGAGATTCTGTCGGAAGCCATGCGGCATGGGGTAACTGATTATATTTCCGAATTTACTACTTCTAAAGTTAAATTACCTGATGAAGAGATGAAGGGTAGGATTATTGGAAAAGAAGGCAGGAATGTCAGGACTTTTGAACAAGCCACCGGGGTGGATGTGGTAATGGATGACGAGATCCCGGATACTTTGATTCTTTCTTCATTTGACCCGGTGAGAAGGGAAATTGCCAAGGTTTCGTTAGAAAGATTAATGGAGGACGGCCGGATCCAACCCCAAAGAATAGAAGAAATAGTTGCCAAAACCAAAGAAGATGTTAATAAGTTAATGCGGGCAGCCGGAGAAAAGTTAGCCCATGACGTAGGGGTTTATAATTTACCGGTTGAACTGATAGATATCGTAGGCCGTTTTAAATACCGTTATTCTTACGGCCAAAATCTAATCTTACATACCCAGGAAGAAACCCAAATCGGGATAGCTTTAGCCAAAGAAATCGGGGCGGATGTGAATGTAGTCCGACTAGGTTGCTTGCTCCATGATATCGGGAAAGTGGTAACTGAAGGTGACGAGGGAACTCATGTTGAAAAGGGTGTAGTCTTGGTTAAAAAATTCGGCTTGCCGGAAAAGGTGATTAATTGTATTGCCGAGCATCATGAAGATAAGCCGTTCTCCTCTATTGAATCAATTCTGGTTTATATTGCCGATGCAATATCAGGGGCTCGCCCCGGCGCCCGACACGAAAATGTTGAGGATTATATCAAAAGAATGGGTGATATTGAAAGTATTGCCACTTCTTTTGAAGGGGTGGAGAGGGCTTTTGCCGTCCAAGCCGGTCGGGAAGTCAGGGTGATTGTAGTGCCGGAAAAAATAACTGATGATGAATTGCCGAAACTGGTACATGATATAGCAGAGAGGATTTCCTCAGAAGTAATGGTACCGGGGGCTGTAAAAATTACCGCTATCAGGGAAACCCGCTATTCTGAAAGCACCATGACTGTATAATATTTGGGGCTTGCCAATAACAAAATCTTCTGGTATAAAATAGGCAGGAATATGACAAAGAACGAATTAATTGAAAAGGTAGCCAAGAAAGCAAATTTAACAAAAAGAGCAGCCTCTGATGCAGTTAATCAAACATTCGGTCTGATCCGTGACGGTTTAGTTAGGGGCGAAAAAGTTGTTATTACCGGTTTCGGAACTTTTCTGATCAGATCCCGGGCAGCCAGGCGGGGCAGAAATCCGCAGACGGGGGAAACCATCCAAATTCCTAATAAAAAAACACCCGGTTTTGCTTCCGGTAAAACCCTCAAACGACTGATTAAATAATCTTCAAGAAGGCATATAATAAACTCAGCTATGTTAAATTCTGTCATTGGTGTAAAGGATTTGGAAAAATACTATTCCAAGTTTCAAAAAGAGCCTGGTTTGTTTAATTCCTTAAAGTCGCTATTTCACAGAAAATATATTGATGTTAAAGCAGTGGATGGAATTTCTTTTGAAATCAGCGAAGGGGAGCTAGTGGGATTTATTGGCCCGAACGGGGCAGGCAAAACTACCACTTTAAAAATTTTATCAGGCCTTTTGTATCCGACTGGTGGAGGGGTGAGTGTATTAGGTTTTGAACCATTTAAAAGACAAAAAGAATTTCAGAAAAATATCTCCTTAATTATGGGGCAGAAGAATCAACTTTGGTGGGATTTGCCGGCTATGGATAGTTTTATCTTAAATAAGGAAATTTATGAAATTAATGAAGAAAAGTTTAAGGATAATGTTAAAAAATTATCCGAAATGCTTGAGGTTGAAGATATTCTGACAACTCCGGTTAGAAAACTTTCTTTAGGTCAAAGAATGAAATGCGAATTGATAGCAGCGCTTCTGCACTCACCTAAAGTCTTATTCTTAGATGAACCGACTATTGGATTGGATGTAGTAGCCCAACAAAACATGCGGGAATTTATAAGAGATTATAATAGGGAATTTAAAGCAACAATTATTCTGACTTCCCACTATATGGGAGATGTTAAAGAGCTTTGTAAAAGGGTAATCATTATTAATGAAGGTAAAATTTTATATGACGGAAGTTTGGGAAAAATCGTAAATAAGTTCGCTCCTGTAAAAGTGGTAAAAATTGATTTTGCCAAAGAAGTAAATATTGAATCGCTAAAAGAGTTTGGTAAAGTAGGTAGGTTTTTAAGTAACTATGCGGAAATAGAGATTAAAAAGGCCGATGTGGCTGATAAAACAAGTAAATTGTTGTCAAAATTCAATGTGGTGGATTTAACAGTGGAAGAGCCGCCTATCGAAGCGGTAATAAGGGAGATATTTTTATCCATATGAAGTATTGGGAGATCTTACGGATAACTTGGCAGCAACTCTTGATTTATCGGGTGAATTTTGCTCTATGGCGGGTAAGGACTGTTTTGCAATTATTACTGGTTTACTTTATTTGGTGGAGTGTTTTTCAATCACAAGAAGAAGTCTTTGGTTATACCACCAGCACAATCTTAACATATATTTTAGTGGCTGCCCTAATTAGGGCAGTTGTTTTAGGTACTAAAGTTACCGATTTAATTGACTCAATTAATACCGGTAGTGTAGTTAATTTCTTAATTAAACCTTTGGGATTTATCAGGTACTATTTAGTTAGGGAAGCGGCAGATAAATTATTTAATATTGGTTTTTTTGTAATTGAAGTCTCATTACTGATCTTTTTATTAAAACCTCCAATTATTATTCAAACAGAAGTGCCTACCTTAATCCTTTTTTCTTTTGCTATTGCAGGTGGTTTAATCATCAACTTTTGTCTTAATTTTCTTATCAGTTTGACTGCTTTTTGGGTGGAGCATTCCTGGGGAGTGTTGTTTTTAATGACGGTTTTTTTGGAAAGTCTGGCAGGCGGTTTATTCCCGATAGATATACTGCCCAAGCAATTGTTTAATATCTTAATGTTAACGCCATTTCCATACCTCATCTATTTTCCGGCCAAGTTATATTTAGGCAACATGACTTATACAGAAATCATTTTTGGTTTTTCGATAATTTTTATATGGACATTAATATTAATTTTATTAACCAGAATAATTATTAATGCCGGATTCCGGCATTTTTCCGCGGCAGGCAATTAATATGATCAGGTATTTAAAACTTTGGTGGCTTTACACAATTAATTCATTTCAAATACAGCTTAATATCAGGTGGGCATTTATCCTATTTATTTTGGCAAAACTTTTACGGTTTACTGTTTTTATTTTCTTTCTGGTGATTTTAGTCAAAAGTACAAAAGTCCTGGCTGGATATAATTTGGATCAGGTTATTTTATTTTTTCTGTCCTTTAATCTTTTAGATATCATATCTCAGTTATTGCTCAGGGAGGTATATAGGTTTAGGTCAGTGATTATTTCCGGAAATTTTGATTTTTATCTGCTTAAACCTTTAAACCCGCTTTTTAGGTCTCTTTTTACCGGGGCGGATCTGTTTGATTTTATTACCCTGATCCCACTTTTGTTTGCGATTTTTTATTATATTGAGAGGTTGCAACTTTTAACTGCAAGCAATTTGCTGGGGTATTTTTTCATGCTTGCAGCAGGTTTTTTAATTGCACTTTCTTTTCATATCTTAGTGCTGGTTTTAGGGATATTAACAACTGAGGTTGATAACGCGATTTTCGTATACAGAGATTTGGTAGGTATGGGCAGGGTACCGGTTGATATTTATATGGAGCCGATCAGAGGTTTAATAACTTTTGTTATACCGGTAGGGATGATGATGGCATTCCCTGCTAAGGCTTTAATGGGACTTTTGTCTTTACCTGTTATGATTTATGCAGTTTTGTTTTCCTTGGCCTTGTTTTATTTTTCCCTGCAAGTTTGGCAGCATGCTTTAAAAGACTATTCTTCAGCCAGCAGCTAGAAGGGATTTTTTGATAAGTTAGTTAAGAAAAATAATTTAATAAATTCTCTGGGCAAGGGGGTGCCCGTTAGAAAGGGAAAAATAAGAAAAAAGCTGATAATTATTAAGAGCAACAGCAGAACGGTAAACTGCCGGCCTTTTTGATCTTTGGTCAGTTTAACTAATTGATATCCCAGCGCTAAGCTTAGAAAGGGAACTGAGGGGCTGAAATGGTACAAAAACATAATCCGGGGAGATAAAGCCCAAGGCGCCCAGAAAACCATAAATCCCAAAAATACAATTATCAAATTTAAGGACCTGGTTTTAATGATTTCCCATGCAGTTATTACTACGGCAATACTGCCTGCCCAAAACATGGCCGGATTGCCGGAGGCAAATATATTAGCCATATAATTTTTTTGGTAGTCCACAAAATACCAAATAGGGTACAAATTAAGCGGCCATGACCACCAAGGCGATGAATAAGTATGTGCGGCTTTTAGGTTTGTCTGATACCACCAGATTTGTCTGTGTAGTTCCATAAAATCATTCAAATTGTAACCTATTAAAAAATAAGGAGTGTAACTTAAGAAATAAATAAAGGGTGGAATAAAAATATAATAAACAATTTTCATAAATTGTTGCTGGTATAAAAGAATTGGAAAATATAGAAGCGCCAAATAAATTCCGGGCCATTTCGTAGCCATCGCTATTCCCATAAACACTGCAGCAAGAATATGCCTCTTTTGGGAAAAGAAAATAACACTTATTAAGCTAAAAGCTACCAGGTAAACATCATTCATGCCGGTCCTGGATTGGACAAAGACTAAGCCGTCGACGGAAAAAAGTAGTGCGGATAATAATGCCGTTACCTCGTTTTTGAAAAGAATTGATGCTAACTTATAAACCAAAAATACTGACAAAATCCCCAATAATACCCCAGGTAACCGATAGGCCCAAGCATCAGTGGTGCGCAGCATAAACATGG
>CAZWTE010000048.1:6014-9071 GCA_964637465.1 uncultured Gammaproteobacteria bacterium
GAAGCAGTCATGATTTCTTTTTCAACAGGAGGGTGTAACCATTCAAAAGCCACACCCGGAGGCGATTTCCCCCAAGGGCTCCAAGCGTCTCTATTCCCTTTTAAATATTCCTTAGCAGTATAGGCATGATATACCTCGTCAAAAACATATTGGTTAGGATAATCCAGGCGGTATAAACGTAAAAAAGCCGCCAGGAGTAAAATGGTAATTAAAATAATTTTTGGCTTAAAGAGTTTCTTAAGTATGATAGTTTTTAACATAACTTGATTTGTAGTATATCAAGATTAATATACCGAAACCAAGCAGGTTCAGTATAGTAAACAGATTATAATTCATGTTTAAGAATTGATAAATTGGCAGGAAGGCGAATTTAGGATCCGAGTAAACATAATTATAGTAGTAATAAACAAACCAAAGATTAATAAAATGAATAAAAGAGAGAGCGATATAAGCAATTTTTAGCTTTAGTGAATTTGTGATAAAAGCCGTAATCAGTAAGAAGGCAAAGAAGGGAAAAAGGTACCGCTGGTGCATTCTGGTGAGGAATAAAAAGAATGAGAAACCGGCCAAAGCTATGGCAAAGTATACCAAACAATTGCTTTTGTAACCCTTCTTCAGTACCAAGGGCCACAGTATAGCAATTAAACTGGTTAAATAAATTATTATTCCCCAGACCTGATACGTAATCCCCAGCGCTTTTGTGGAATCAGAAATCCACCAGCCGACAAAAGACCAGAAGTTATATGAAAACATTGAAGTATAAGGATAAGTGCCGGCGCTTTTTTGGAATAAATGGAAAAGGCCTAACAAAGGGTCTTTTAAAAAAAAGGGCCAGGAAAAAAGAATTAGTAAAAGAGGAATAAGAAACAAACCTAGATATTGTGACTTTTTAAAATTGGCAACCAAATAACCGATCATAATCGGAAATACAGCCAATCCTTGCGGCTTTATCAATATTGATAGCGCCGATGAAATGCTAAAGCGGTAAGAACTTTTTAATTCTAATAAATTATAGGCGGAAAAAATGAGGAAAAATGTTAAAATTCCGTCAACTTGTCCCCAAACAGATGAATTAAAGGCTAGAGCCGGATTTAAAAGGTAAAAACTGAAAGCAAGCATGCCTATCCCCTTTTCATATTTGGAAACAATTTTATAGATATAATAAGCAGTTGCTACATCAAAAATATTGGTAAAAAATTTTAAATAAATTTCAAACCCTGAGCTAAAAACGGAAAGGTGGGGAAACAGAAAGTTAAATGAGGCACCTAAGAACCATAGCATATAAAGGTAACCGGGAAAGTAATCGGCAAAATAATTTGGCGCATAAAAATGAATAGGGGTAACTTCAACCAATCGGGCGCTCCAGGCTTGCCAGCTGTTCATGTCAATTTTAAAGCTGGGGAGAAGAATTAAAGCTATCCTTACTATGATAATCAAAAATAAAATTCTGGCCATGTTGTTTAGATATGCAAAAACCACAATGTGCCTAATAAATTAATTATTACTGAAAAAATAAGTAATGGCGCGGATAAGAGAATAGGCGCGTCACTTAGGATGAGAGCCAAAAGTATCATTAATCCGGGAATAATATCTAATATATACCTATAGCCAAATTGTATCCATCCCGTACTGAAATAGCTTAGCAGGAGGGCAATAACGCCTAAAGAGCTGATAATGATTGAGCCATTAATTAACCGATATTTGATAGATTGCCAATATTTTTTTCTGATGATAGTTATTACCAGAAGAAAAAGCGGCGAGATAAATAAAATACTGTTTCCTTCCTTATCGAAAATAAAATAAGGAAATTCATTAGAGACAGGAGGGATATTAGTAAACATGTAATAAAAATTTTTTGAAATGTAATTAGAATTAAATGTACCAAATTTTTCTAAATCTGCGGCAAAATGTAGAGCAAAGTTATGACGTGAGTGCCCATCATCAAGAAAGGAACTGAATCGCAGATAGTTATAGTAAAAATTTAATCCAAAAATAAAAAAGAGGACTAAAGCGAAAATTGCCAGATTTCGGAGAAGGTAAATTTTGTTTTTAATTTGAAGATAGGATATCAAGATAAAAGACAAAAAAATAGGAATATTAAATATATGTACCGTTCTGCTTACGACAGCAAAACCAAAAAAAAGTGAGGATAAAATTAATTTTGTTGTACTTTTACAATTAACAAACATAATAATAAAGTAAATAGCAAGTAGCAAAAAGAGAATTGAAATAACCTGGGAAGTAAACCAAACAGTGCCGTTTGTAGACAAATAAAAATGTATGGTACCAAAAGCGAAAAATAAAGAAAGAAAAATTTTCTGGTAATTCGAGGATTTAATAAATCCCATTTTTTCCAGTTGCCCAAGAATAAGATACAAAATTAAAGGGTTAAATGATGCAATAATGGCAGTATATAAAACATCACTGATATTTTTGCCAAACAAAATTACAAAGGGTAGTATGGGTAGTACGGTAGCCGGACCCCAATACATATAAATTTTCCCATTTACTACTGTTAAATCGTGTAAATAAGGCGGGGCGGATACAAAAGAGAGGCTTTGGTTGAGGAATGCCTCAGCAAGATAGCTGAAATAATTGTATATAGTCACAGGAAATTCAAAGTTAAATCTACCTGCAATAAATAGATAAATAAATAAAACAAATACAAAAATAACAGAAGGGTATAGTAATTTAAATTGTTTTAATTTCATTTGGGATAGAATAGCATTTTAATGAAATATAAGTTAATTAAAAATCCGGCGATAGCCACAGCTAAGAATTTATAAGAAACATCTTTTTTAAATGAATGGAGTAATATTATAAACAGCATCGGATAAAAATCTATAGCATATCTATAGCCGTATTGCCACCCGCCGGTGGTAAAACTGCCGGCTATAACAAACATCATTACTGCACAAGTTACAGCAGCAGATCTAACCGGTAACTGCTTCCAATTACTGAATAATATCCAAACAAAAATAGCGGAGGTAAATAAAATACTAAATCCTGACCCGTCCGCTTTTAAGTAAGGAAACCTCATTATCTTGGTTTTTATTT
>CAZWTE010000049.1:0-9069 GCA_964637465.1 uncultured Gammaproteobacteria bacterium
TGGATGAATTGGCAGCAGAAGCCCGGCTGTATCCCGTATCACACCTGTCCACAGCAGCACAAAGGTTCTGCTGCCAGGTACAATCTGCCCGAGAGGTGCACATACTATCTAACCATTCGCCCTGCGTACAATCGAAATGGATGTTGTTACATGTAGGATTAAAATAAAAGGCATAAGGAGGACTATCTCCCGGTCCGGTACAGAAGTTGGCGGGAGTATTTTGGGCACACTCAAAGGTGCCAACATAAGTATTAGTTCCGGTGTAATCCACCTCTGCGTCTGTCCAAGAGGCTTTCTGGCAAAGAACAAATTCGTTTGCATGGGTAGTCCTTATTGTAAATATCAAAAAAATAATTAAGAAGAAGACAGAGAAAGTGATTAAAAGAGAAATTTTAGGCAGACGGATATTCATTGAATTGATATATATTTATTAGTATATTTGCTATTCAGGAACTACAAATTTCCCGTTTTTTGTTTCCCATTCATCAAGATCTTGTAGTAAGGGAGTAATAATCTTAATATCTATTTTTTTCGTCATTTTACCTCCATTAGGTAAAATTGTTACTATTGGAGGATTAAGATCAGTCCTCCTTTCCACCTTAAAACTTAATTGATTTTTTTCTGCTGTATAATTGCCAGGACCAGGATTATAAGCAACCGGGTCAGATCCGGAAAAATGAAAGAGTTTGTTGCTTTTCTTTGCCTGATCTCCTTGTGCTACCGTAAGTTCCAGTTGTGGATTATTTGCTGAAAAGGTGGTTACAAGATAACTACCGTCGTCGGCTTTTTCAGAAGATGTAATCTCTATAGTAGAGTATTGTTTTGTAATATTTAGCCTAACAGTTCCTTTGATTGGGGCATAAACGTCACAATCTGAAGAGTAGATCTGAAGTGTGTTGTATCCGGATGAACCTGTAAATTCACTTATGCTAAATACCCCTTTTGGACTAAAAGGGAAAAGTAAGCGATCGGATTGCTCTTTTTCTGTTTGCTTAAATTCTTCTTTGGATTCTTTTATAAAAACCTGATCAAAGTTTTTTTCAGTGACCAGGTCATATTTCTCCACTGCTCCGGTGGAAAAAGTCTGCTCATGGGAAGGCTTAAGAGGTTCAGTAGCAGGGGCAGGCAGTACCTCTGTGGGTTTTGCAGGGATAAATGTTGCTGTCGGCTCAGGGGTTTTGATAGCAGTAGGGGTTGGGAGTTCTTTAGGTATGGGTGTAAAGACAACTTCACCGGAGACTTCTTCAGATATTGGAGTTGAAGGCAGCTGACCGCCGGGTATTTCCTCGGTAGCTGAAATTTTATGCTTGTCAGCATCACCTAACATCGCCCTACCGATTGCAACAACGGCTGTTGTACCCCCCAAACCAGCTATTCCGCTTAGCCAAAATTGCCAGCTTGTTATAACCCTGATAAAGGGATTCATTTTAACAGGTTGTTCTCTTTGCTCTGATTCAATTGGATTTGGCATATTTGATTAATTTATACCATATTGCAGCTCTCAGTGTCAAAAACTATGAGTCTTATTCCAGCTTGATTTTCCCCAAATCCCCAATTTTTAGTTTAATGGTTTTTCCGTTACTGCCTTTATCAACAAGGTAGAATTGTAAATTTACCTCTTTATAGCCAATATTGGTTAGGGGGGTAGCTGAAACGGTAGCCAACTTTTCACCCTTTTTGATTGACTTTCCGGACATATTTTTTTGTTGTTCCGCCACGGTTAATTTTTTCTCCGGGACAAAAAAGTACCTGGCCTCATATTTATTATTATTGCCGGTTAAGGTGATTACCCTAAGCAGGGAAGGCAGGCCGTGCACATCCTGTTCTTTATAACTGCCGTCAAAAGCTGCCAGGATATTAGTTTTTTCCGGCAGCATCCAGCCCAATCCGTCATATTTTTTCTTATCCTCAGGCAAAGACATCTCCAGGGTTTGTCCTTTACGACAAAATTGTTCCGGGACCGGGCAGGAAACAGTAATTTGTAATTTACCTGTTAATTTGATTGGGAAAGGAATAGCAGGGGAAACTATGATAAAAGCAATTAAAAGAGGGGAAGTCACCAGGATAATTATGGCAATGATCTTTACAACCTGCCGCATATTTTAATGATTGCAGAAATCCGGCAAAAGATCAATATTTGAGGATTTGACATTTTGGCCTTTATGTTTCTACTATAGTATTTATGGATATAAAAGTTGTTTGTGGGGTGGGAAGGGGTAAGACTACATTATCCGCTTTTGACAGTGCTTTAAAAGACGCCGGAGTTTATAATTACAATTTAATTGTTCTTTCTTCGATCATTCCTCCTGATTGCGTAATATCAAAGATTAAAAGATATGTCACCCCGCCGGAAGAATACGGGTATAAGTTATATGTCATTAAAGCAGAAATCCGCAGCGAAGAAGCCGGAAAATATATAGCAGCCGGGTTAGGCTGGTACCAGCTGGAGGATGGGAGGGGGATATTTGTGGAACATGAAATCAAAGGGGAAACCAGGGTAGCAGTAGAATCGGAAATTTCACTTAGGATCAAAAATTCCTTAAAAGACCTGGCTAAATTTAGAAACATTAGATTTGATGAATCAAAGGCAAAATCCGTAGTCTCAATTGCCCATATTAAAGACAAGCCTACTTGTGCTTTAGTTTTGGCTGTTTATCAATCAGAAGGTTGGGTTTGAATAATATTTAACATTTCTTGCGTACTGAAAATTTTAGCAAAATACCATTTTTGAATTGCGCAAACTATCTTGTGAATCTCTTTGGCAGGAGTGCCCTCAATATCAAGTGCGGCGGTCGCATCACTGATAAAATAAACATTATAGCCTTTTGCATGAGCTTCCCTGGAGGTAGTATCACAACAGAGGAAGGAAGTCAGGCCACAGATAATAATATCTGATATTTTTAAAGATTTAAGGACAGTATCTAAATTTGTTCCGCTAAATGCTCCTGGTAAGTTCTTGGTGATGATATATTCGTCTTTTCGGGGAGTTGCTTCGGGTACGAACTCAATAAATGGAGTCTCGGCCCTAAAGGTTGTATCAGATAAATTTCTACAGATATGTTTAATATGGATCACAGTTATCTTTTTTTCTCTGGCTGCCCGGAGAAGCGAAATAACATTTTTTAATATTTCCGGTCCTTCCGCAACAAAAAGCGGCCTGTTTTTATCAAAGTATTCTTTTTGCAAATCAATACACAAAAAGGCAAATTTTTGTTTCATAAAAATTCTCAGTCTGTATTTTATCATTAAATCAAAGATCAATTCATGTTAAAGTATACTGATGTTGGGAATAGTCTTTGCGTTAATCGCTTTTTTGGGATGGGCGGTTGGAGATATTTTCGGCACCTTTGCTACCAGAAGATTAGGGTCTCTTATGACTTCCGCTTGGGGTATGGCGGCCGGACTTTTAACGGCCGGTCTATTTATCCCTTTTGTTCTGAGGGATAATGTCCAATTTACTCCTGAAATCCTGATAATAAATGTATTCATAGGACTGGTTTTCGTCATCGGTTTGGTTTGTTTTAATGAGGGATTAAGAGTGGGGAATCCGTCAGTGATAGGGACTATATCTGCTTCTTTTACTGCTGTTGTGGTGGTGCTTTCAATTATTTTTTTAAAAGAGCAGATAAATTTCAATCAGATTTTGGCGATAATATTAATTTTTCTAGGCGTAATTTTATCCGGTTTTGATTTCAATCTTAAAAAAGATAAAAGTAAGTTGAATAAGGGAATTATATATGCGCTTATCACTATGGTAGCCTGGGGGGTATATTATGCCTTTATTAAATTACCGGTTGAACAAATAGGCTGGTTTTGGCCACAAATGATTACTTTAAGTTTATTTCCGCTGATTTTGTATTTCATCCGTAAAAGAGATGGCAAGATACTGATTCCTTCTTACAAAAATGGTTCTTTACTGCTGGTAGTAATGAATGGTGTTTTAGTGGGAGGCGGGGAGTTTGCTTATAATTTTGCCATCAGCCATGGTTATGTAGCCATTGTTGCTCCGATTGCAGGTTCTTATCCGGTGTTATTTGTAATTCTTGCAAGCTTATTTTTTAAAGAGCGTATAACCCGGGAACAAAAATACGGTATTTTGACTACTTTACTGGGTATTGTATTTTTGTCTATACTAAGTTTTTAGAGATTTATATTTTTAACTATGGTCAAAAGAAGATACTCTAAGGATTCGCATGAAAGCTGGAAAAAAACTACACCGGTTTATACCGAGAAATCATTGCTGATTAAGTCTTACCAAGTGATGCAGAGATGGGAAGACGGTTATATGAAAAGCTTGGCAGCTATTGTAACTTCAAAAGGTGGAAATGTTTTAGAAGTTGGTTTTGGTATGGGTATTTCTGCCGGTTACATTCAAAAATCAAAAAAGATTAATTCCCATACTGTTATTGAGTGCCACCCGGCAGTAATAGAATTTGCTAAAAAAATGTTTTTTAATGAACTTAAGTCGGGCAGGATGAAGATCCTGGAGGGTTTTTGGGAAGATATTACCCCTAATTTACCTGATAAATTATATGACGGGATATTATTTGATAGTTGTCCGCTTGACAGTGGTGTTGAATTTTTCCAATTTTTCCCCTTTTTTGAGGAAGCATATAGATTGTTAAAAGATGATGGTATTTTTACTTATTTTTCTGATGAAGCAACAGAAATATCTTCTGAACATCAGAAAGAATTAGAAACGGCCGGGTTCAAAAATATAGATTTCAAAATTTGTAAAGTGCACCCCCCAAAGCACTGCGAATACTGGAAACACCGGACGATTGTTTCACCAATAATCCATAAAAAATAATCTATACGTTCAGGGGTTTCCAAAAAAACTGTCATTGGAAAATCGATTTATTTCTTTCAAATTCTTGGATAAAACTGTCTCGGAAATCTTCAGCAACCCCGTCTACGCCCACCTTATTAACAGCTTTTTGATACCAAGGAAGGAGGTTTGCTACTAGCTGCGTTTCAAGTGAATGCACCGAAGTCGATTCTGCAAAACGCTGATAAGAAGCGTTTAATAAAGCAAAATTTACGTATCTCATTTGAATTAATTGTTGGTCTGTATCACTTCTCCATTGGATATGCTTGGTTCCTGTTCTGGTAAGAGTATTAAGAGAATATAAAAAACTTGCCATTAATCCCAATCTTGGATCAAGATAAGCACATAAATAGCTTAAAGTATTTGGGTCAAAATCCTTAATCAAACTAAGACCATGTCTCTCTTGTTCTCTTAAAACGTATTCAAAATACTCAGTACCGGGATTGATTCTTAAAAACCCAAGAGGATTGTCAAGAGACGGAATAATGGTTTCTTTGTACTTGTGAATGAACTCCAAATTTTCTCCTAATTCCGCATCGGTCATTAAGGGATGAAATGGAATAAAACCCTGTATAATTCTTAGTCCTGTAGACTGTAATTTTCTAAGTGATTCTAAATTTGATTGAGGGGAGATCCTAACACCTTTGTTATATATTTTTAATTGCCTAGGTGAGTACGATTCCGCACCCACCCAAACCATTGTCACGCCTGCATCTTTGGCTAATTTCCACATATCATCTAAGTATATTTGACGACCTTGTTCAGGATTAACGACATTATCTGCACGTGCATTCATGTAGAATTCTAGATCAGGAAATTCAAGTTGAAGCTCCTTTATCCTCAGAAGAAATTCCGTAAATCTTTGAGGATCATTTCCGACAACTTCTTCATCTGAGAAAGTAAATTTGTTATAATCTTTTTCAGCAAGGTCGGCCATTTGTTTGGTCGCATTGTCTAAAGGATATTTAACCCATTCCCGTTGATATTGCGGTCTGACACAGAATGTACAACCGTTATAAAAACAACCTCTACTGATCTCCATGCGGGCGACTTTATTTGAATTTGCAAATGCAGGAGGTACTCCATCTAGCCAAGGATAATCACTTGCCGCATTACTGGTAGGTATTAACAATCTTCTTTTTAAATTTACAATTCCTGGAATATCATTTACCCCATTTGGGTCGTTTTGGAGAGAAATTAAATCAATAAATGAGCGGAAGGCATTTTCTCCATGTCCTACGGCGATGGAAACGGGAATATCGGCAAAATCATCTAGTAATTGTCCATATAAATGTGATACTAAATATCCACCAAGGATTAAATGGGGTCGCTGAGAGGTTGGGATTTCTCGAAAGGTTGATAAGGTTCTGGTAAGACAATCCCAATTGCCATGATGTGCTGAGATTCCTACGACATCAATACCTTGGCTACCTTGAGCTTTCTGTGTAATATACCTTGCAGTATCTTCATGTGTGCTTGTTTGTGCGATAGTAACATTATGCAAACGATTTGTTATTCTTCCATCCTCAGCATGTTGAGCAATGGATCCTGCAAGCACAAATAATTGCAAGGGAAAATTACGGAGTTGAAACCTGGGATTAACAAGCTCAACAAGAAGGATATTGAGGGACTTATGCGCTCCTTCGCTACTCGTAACACTACCATCCTTAGATGCTTCTATTTGACTGATAATCTTAAAAGAATCCTGTTCTGTAGACATAGACATAAAGGTTTTACAGTATTATATTACTAATAAATACTGCAATCAAATTATAGGGTTAGTTAAATACGTTAATTGTATATATTTCTTGATCAATATTTATTATTGATGTACACTATAGGAACTTTTTGTAAGGTTAACATGCTTATTGAAGATATCAGACATTCGAGAATTTTTGAGGTGCCTATTCCTCAGCCGTTAACAAAAACCTTTCAAACTGCAAATAGTGTAGCCAGCGGGGAGTATTATCTCATTGGTTCTACTGTACGTAAGTGTATATTAGGAGAGCCTATTGTTTGTGATGATATCGATTTTATCGGCGTTTTTGATTTTGACAAAATTCAAACTCGTTTCGGAAACCAAGTTGTTGGAAGATGGGACAGATTCAGAACGCTAAAGGTATTAGAGGACGAACGGGAAATTGACTTTATTAACGATAGAAATATTAAAGCAGCACTTGAAAGGCGTGATATCACTCTGACACTTATGTGTATTGATCAAAACGGAATTGTTTATGACCCTCTACATTATATTGACGACTTGAACAATAGAGTAATTAGAATTGATAAAGCGGCGGCAAAAATACAAGCTGAACCTGATCGTGCTTTAAGAGTATTGAGATTCTCTGCAACCTTAGGGTATGATGTGGAATCCTTGACCAAACAAGCTTGTATTAATCATGCCTGTTTAATGAATCCTGAGAATACCGCATACGCACTAAGCAAATTTATGAGTTTGAGCCCGGAAGACAGGCAAAGAATTCTCTTTCTTGCTGAAGATTGGAGTATTCTTGGATTTGTTAACAGTCTAATTGAAGCAAGAAATCTTGCTGCTCAACAAAAGTGGGGTCAGTAATGTTTTTAGTTTATGAATAAAGCCGGAACACCAGAATATATTGGCCACATAAGCGACTATTTAATCGCTACTGGCGCATGTGGATTGATTCTTCATACTTCTGATGAACAATCTCCATATTCAGATTTTGACTTTTTTGTAGTTTACAATGGCTTGAGGGGAAGAAACAGATTTGTCCGAGATGGTAAAAAACATGTAGAACGCCTTGGCGAAGTTATGCCAGCCCGCCTAATATTAAACTGGGTTAATCCTTATGGTGGAGTTAATTCTTTGTTTGATGTTGAAGGCGAAGTTGTAAAAGTTGATATTTCTGCGGAAACTTTGCAATCAATACAGGGATCGAATGGAATTTTGAAATCAACATTAGTCTATGATGCTACAGGAAAACTTGATAGTGTTTTAGGAGCAAGAAAGGAAGATTGTTTAAAAAGAAACTTCTATACTCCTCCTAAAAAGCTTCAATCTCTATTGGAAGAATATTATGGGTATAACTGGAACGCTTTAAGTAAACTATGGAGAGGTGACTATAGATTAGTTGCGTTTGAACTCGTTCCGGTCTACTTAAGCATAATAGCAAGGTTGGAACATGCAAGTAACGGCAGAATTAATACTAATTTCTACAATTCTGATAGAAATATGCGATCAGAAACAACTAGGAGATTGGATGAAATTGATATTCGTCCCCAATTGGGTGCTTTAGTTTCTACGCATGAAAAATTACAGTTGCTCTTTCACGATCTAGGTACACAAGTTGCGGCTAAGCACCATTTAGTTTTTCCCGACGAAGCAGAAAAACTTTTTCTTGCGGAGCTGGATAAGTTGAAATTGCAAAAGGGTTAGCTAATCTTTAGAAACAACAGTGTAAATAAAACACCCCGGAGAAATAAAAACTTCATTTCCTTCTCGGAATCTAGCAAACTCTCTTTGTAATGTGTCAATGGCTTTAAATAATCGCTTTGATCTATTTAGGCTTCCATGCATATGGAAATTAAGAAAAACCTCCAGTGCCTCATCAACACTTGTATAACGGATTGGATCCCCTGTGAGATGAGTACAATCTGCCTGGACTAAACCACATTTTTCAAGTCTTTCTAAGGTTGAATCAAGCACCCGTTTAGATGATGACTGCTTATCTTTAGTTCTTGAAACAGTAGGTTGTCTTAAACTCTTCAAAGTCCTTTGTTCATCACTTAAAATGTCCGGATGAACTATAAACATCGAACCCCCACCCCTAAGATTTTGTGTAATAAATTTAGTAATTACATCTTCTGCATATTTTCTACCTGCCTTAATCCCCATGTCGTTCATATGATGATGAACTGAGTAAGAAAATCCCCACAGGCTAAAAGCCGCACTATATGACTTTGTGGAAGCTTGTAGATAATTTAGAAGGTCACTTTCAAATACAGCTATTCCAGAAACACCAGCATATTTTTGCCTGCTATGGGTAGTCATATCCGCGCTTAAGTCAACTAAATCCAAGGTTCGGAATTCAACACCACAGCGAAATTAAGCATCAGTTGCTCTACCGGAACCACTACCCATTTCTAATACATCCTCACTTTGAGGTCGGAAGTGCCTCTGGATGTAATCTGCAAAAAGCTCTAAGTCTGTTTTGCCATTAAAGGTATAAGGTTTAAGTAACTTTTCATAATAATCAGGCGAT
>CAZWTE010000050.1:0-8675 GCA_964637465.1 uncultured Gammaproteobacteria bacterium
GCCCACCTTGATTCCACTATTGCCTTGGAACGGTCTTTGGCTGAACAAGGTCTTTATCCGGCGGTTGATCCCCTGGCTTCTTCTTCCCGGGCTTTGGCTCCTGATGTGGTGGGCAAAGAGCATTATGATGTAGCAGTAGAGGTACAAAGGGTTTTGCAAAGATATAAGGAGTTGCAGGATATTATTGCCATTTTGGGGATGGAAGAATTATCTGATGATGATAAATTAACAGTATCATGGGCCAGAAAAATCCAAAGGTTTTTAACCCAGCCATTTTTCGTTGGCGAGGCTTTCACCGGCAGAAAAGGCAAATATGTTTCCGTGAAAGATACTGTTAAAGGATTTAAAGAAATTCTGGAAGGCAAACATGACGGGAAGCCGGAACAGGCCTTCTACATGAAAGGCACTATTGAGGAGATTTCTGCTCAAGTTGGGAAACGTTAGCTTCAATTTTTGCCGAAATATCTTCTGGAAGCTGGTTTTTAAAAGCACCTACCACCTCTGCTAATAATTTACCTTTTTGTTCTTCCATGAGATTCTCTAAATTCTTTTTTGTTTCTTTATCCAAACTTTCTACCCCTTTATTAAACAGCCCTATTACTTGTTTGAGAAACTCTTCATCTTTGGCTTTCAAAGAAAGTAATACTTCCAGTAAGGCTTTGTAATACAAAATAAAATAAGTATTTAGCAAAACATTTTTAACATCAGGAGGAACATTTAAGCCTTCCAGTGTGTTGTTTAAAAGATAAGTAACTTGATTCATAAATTATTTCTGAGCCTGCTTTCGACTGTAGATGCGATCTTGTCTGTAAGTATTAAAAATAGCTAAACCTTTTGCAAACGCATAGATTGCAACATCTCTGCCAAGACTGACCGGATCAAATCCTCTACTCATGTTACTTATAACGCTTGCAAATATAAGAGAGTCTAGTCCGGCATCTGCAGCTATAGCCCACAACCTGGATAGATATCTCTTCTCTTGGGGGGATAGTGGCTCAGGCAAATCGTAGCCCACAACAGGAGCAGCAATCTCTTCCAACGTTTTTAAATGATACTCCGGCTCTTTTGGTTCTTGATCAGGATGATCATCTCTTAGTTCAACCACATAAGTTAGCGGCATGAGCATTCTTGCCATACGGCCAGCCGCTACTCTAGACATTGTCCAAAGCTTTTCCTCTGAATCAAGCAAAGCTCTGTTTACGTTCTCAAATGTCATCTTTAATCTTATCTGAGCAAGAGCCTTGTTTATTTCACTTTTAATTGGATCCGCAGGTTCTGGAGCCAATTTTTGTGCAATTTCCCGCAATTTATCCGACGGCATTTGGGCTCTCATGGCCAGATCAACTATAGAAGATGCAGTAAAACACCCTTTTCGGATAATTGTTTCCATTAGGGCAGTTACAACATCTTTAGATAACTGATCACGTTTATTAAATGGCACTTGCCAATCTCTTTCCGTAATTGCATGGAAAACCTTATTTAGTTCATTGTCATCAATTTCTTTAAGACGTGTCCCCAAAAATCTTCTAAGATATTCTGATTGGTTGGAAAATTTTATTTGTGCCAAGATTTGTTCTGCATATTTTGGTAGACTTTGTTGGCAATTGTTTATCCATACATTCAGTGAAATCCGTTTCCCTTCCCCATCCTCATCAGGTTCCCTGTAGACGCTGTCAAGACCTCTCACCACTCCTGACCCATCTAATCTCATTGAATTAGCAATACACCAGGCATCTCCCCATTCGCCTGCAGATGCCGCTTCCTGATACAAATTTTCAAAAAATTGTTCACCAAATTCTGATAAATTTACTTTTTTAAGACCATCATCACACTGTGCTCGATATAAATCATCAATAATTAAAAATCTAGCTTGTATTGGCCTTAGTATTGCTAATTGTAAAGGAACAAAGGCTCTAATGAGTTTCCTTTTTAGCCCGATATTTCCACCTAAATCTTGCCTACTCGATTCACAAAGTAATGTGTCTATATTATATTCACGGCCGTCTCCGTTACAAACTTGACCATATCCATGCTCAAGAGCTTCACTCAGTAACCCATCAGCATTATGCTCCCGAACAATATCTAATAAAGTTGTATGCAGAATCCTATCTGCATAGGTATATTCTGTGGTAAGCCTCATTGGAACCACATCCAAACGTGGAGTTGAATCTTTACTCATTCTTGTGATAGGCTGTTGGATCTTTGCTTCGGACATATATCTATATTAGACTACTTATTAAAATAGGTCAACCTGAACAGGCCTTTTACATGAAGGGTACTATAGAGGAAGTATAGATTAGTGAAATTGCGGATAAGTCACTATGACCAGATTTCCTTTTTTTAAGATTTCCATCTTCGCCAAATTATAACTTGCTATATCGGGGTGGACTCCCATAAGCTCAGGGTCATAGTCTGCCAAACTGGCTAAGGAAATTTGTTGAATCGGGAGAAGAGGCGGGTTATTTATTTGACGGGCTATTTGAGGCTCAAGGATCTTTCTTTCTCTCCAGGTAGCGATAATCAAAGATGCATATCTTTCTTTGCCCTTTTTCCAAAAGCTCACCGGAGTATAAAAAACAGTATCACCCGCCCCGTAATTGCCGATACCCGGTTTAAATGCACCTATAATACTAATACCCGGGAATTGAAGGACGATATCTAATTTATCCTCATCAGGATGGATTTCCACTATTTGCTGTATTTCCGCATCCATTTTAGGAACCATTATTAGTACTTCTGATTTTGGAGTAGGTCTTCTGACAACCTGTTTTTCTCTAACGACCCGTGTCCAATCAGTTTCTGTTGTATCAGGTGTAAAATGAAGGGGTTTGGTGCCTCCTGGTTGTTTGGTTACGCTAGACAAAGATGAGATTAATGGTTCTGATTCCTTTCAGGCCTTCATAAAGCTTAATTACAGGTTTGCCACCTCGGGTTTTTCCATCCCGGCGGGCAAGATCCACACCACTAATTAACCTTCTTCTTTCAGGTACAGGCATGATTGAAACCTCCTATTTGTGCATAGGCTCTTAAAGTTTGGGCAATAGGAATTATAGCACAATAGTGCTAACGGCTAGGGTTTAAAATAATAAATGGTTATGTTTGGCCGGTTAATTTAACCCTTGTAAATTTTTAGTTTTGAAATACAATAAATTAATTGCCCAAAATTTCTAACCCATGGCAATTAAATCACCTGATGTTATTACTGAAACATCTCCGGAAGAAGCTGTTGTTAAAGAAAGCCCTGAGCTAAGACTTTCGAGGCGACCCTCTGTTTGTGTCCGTCAATTCTTTGAGGAACTTGGTTCTACTGTTTCCGTGATAGGTGTAAGTACTGCAAAACTTGTGTTAGGAAGGAATTTGTCCTCCAGTGAAACGCAGTATGCTGTTGGCGGAGTTATTGCGCTTGCCGGGATGAGTGCGACAGCTGTTGGTTCCATATATATGAGAGACTGGCGTATCGTTTTAACTGGTGCTGTTTTTGCGGGGTTTGGAATATTGTTGGCCCTTAAGGAGGAATAAATTTTTAAGGAATTGATTCAAAGGTGCCGTTGAGGTGAAGGTAATAGGTTTCCACTTCCAGATCAGGATATTGCGCCTTAATTTTTGCAGCCGCATTTTTTAAATCTTCGGCATGTTTTTCCGGTGTTCCCGTTTCCCCATATGCACCGCAATCTTCGTGATTTATTAAAACAACTTTATTAATATGGTGTAATCTTTTGGAAATGCCAACTTGTTTTAGAACATAATCAAAATCAAACACCCCCCCGGCTATGGCTACCCTGTCAAAAGATCTGGGAGAGAAATTTTCCGAGACCCATTTATTTATAAATTCCTGGAACCTGAAATCAATGCAGGTGATTATTATTGCTTCACAATTATGATCAGACATATCCTCAAAATATTACACTATTTTGTGCTTTTTGCCTAGATTTGTTATACTACTGACTTAATTATTCGACCCATCCTGGTCGGATTTTTTAAAATTATGTCATTAGAACTTAAAATACATAAAGGTTATAAACCTCAGGAAGTAGAGGATTTTTTCGCCGGTAGAGGGTGGGTAGTGGAATATATCAATATTGAAAAAGAAAAGGTAGTAAATGCAGAAGAAGGTTTAGCAGCGCAGTGCATTGACGGCAGAATGGGAAAAAACACAAAGATAAAACGTCATGGCCCTAAATTACCTGGTGGTTCTTATTCTATTGCAGCTTTAAAAACAGGCGGTGACGCTGTAGGCTTTAATGAGGCTGCAGCATTACTTAAGAAATTTGGTTATCGGGCCGGTACCCATGATTTTTGTGGATTTTTACATCTTTGGCAGACTGGAGAATTGTCAGCTGTTAGGTATCGGTTGATATTACCTGAAGATATAAGTCACAGAGAATGGATTACCGCAAAACATAAACAATGGGAAGGTGTGCACTTTGGTATTCCTGAAGAACATAAAGAGCATGAAGAAGAGGCTTTGGTTTTTAATCCGTTTGTCGGACTGACAAGCAAAGCAAGGAAAGACAGGTTTGGTTATGACCATTGGTTAATGCAAATTTTAGGAGTCCCGGGGAGAAGAGCCATGCATTTAGTTGCTGAAACAGTTGAGAAGTTATCTCATCACAAGAAGATTGAAATATTGACTAAGTAGTATAATAATAAGCATTATGGCACAATTGCATTTAAAAATTGTTACTCCGGAAAAATTGTTATTGGATGAGGAAGTGTCACAGGTTAATGTTTCCACCGAAGAGGGAGAGATAGGTATACTTCCCAACCATGCTAATTTAATGGCTAAGTTGGAACCCGGTGAATTGGTGATTAAGAAAAATGGCAAGGTTGATTCTTTGGCTATCGGAGACGGGTTTTTGCAGATTACAGATAATATTTTAACTATCATGACTGATTTGGCCACTTATGCTATGGAAATTGATGAAAGAGCTGTAGAAGAGGCCAAGAAACGGGCTGAACAGGCTTTGTCCCAAACTTTGTCTGATGAAGAATATGCGGAAACCCTCGCCAATTTGGAAAAATCCCTGGCCCAACTCCGCGTCAAAAGGCGCCACCGTGTCCGCTAAATTAGGATTTTTTTACTTTCAGTTCGTGGGCTATTGCTGGGATTGATTCGATACGGGTTACTCTGGTAGCCAGTATATTATTTTGATCTGCTAAGTGATCAATTCTTCTTTCCAGTCTTTCAATATCTGATTTACCGGCAACCTCCTCAAATAAAGGAAAAACATTATCAGCCATAAATTTACCTATTTCCCCAATAACCCTTTTTTCAGAAGCAATTAGCTTTTTGTCCATTAACTCACCAATTTGATTTAAATCATTAGTAGTCATAAGTTAATGTTATGCTAAATTAGCTATTAAAGACAAGATAGCTCAAATATATCAATTGTTATACAATACATACACATGGCAAGCCACGAAAATCCGGAGTTGTCGATTATTATCCTTAACTATAATGTTAAGGAGCTTCTTTTAAATTGTCTGGAATCCATTTTTAAGAACAAAGGTGAATCGGATAAATGGCAAGTGATTGTGGTAGATAACGATTCGAGTGATGGGTCAGTGGAGGCTTTACGTTCCTACTTGACGAGCCATGGCCCTGAGCGAAGTCGAATGGGTGGGAAGCTAGAGTTGGTAGAGAACAAAGAAAATCTGGGGTTTGCCGGGGGGAATAATCTTGGGGTTAAGAAAGCTAAAGCGCCGGTAATTTTGTTCTTAAACCCTGATACTGTAATTGTGGGTCATGCCATTCAAAAAACCTTGGAAGTTTTATTATCTAATCCGGATTACGGGGCAATTACCTGTAAAGTTGAGTTGCCTGATGGTCGGATGGATTATTCCTGCCACCGGGGTTTCCCCACCCCTTGGAATTCTTTGACTTACTTTACCGGTATGGCCAAAAGGTTCAGCAACTATCCCCTGTTTGCCGGTTATACGGCCAGTTATTTGGATGTTTCTGCACCCCATGAGGTGGATTGTATCAGCGGGACATTTTTAATGGTCCGCAAAATTGCCGGGGAACAAATCGGTTTTTGGGATAAGGATTATTTTTTTAACGGCGAGGATATTGAATTTTGTTACCGGTTAAGGTCTGCTGGTTGGAAAATTTATTATTATCCTGAGGTAAAAATTATCCATTACAAAGGCTCCTCCTCCGGTCTGTGGCAAACAGGTGTAATGAAAGTAGAAAAATCAACTAAATTAACTGCGGCCACCCACGCTGCTTCCGCCATGAGGATTTTTTATAAAAAGAATTATTATAAGCAATATCCTCCCCTGCTGCGGGATTTTGTACTTTGGGGAATAAAATTATTGGAACATTACAGGAAGTTTAAAATTGTAACGGGGATGAGGTACAAGTAGAGTCTAGTTACTTACTATTATGGATTTGTCAGTCATTATATTAAGTTACAACACTAAAGACATTACCGGCAGGTGTCTTAGCAGACTTCAGACTTCAGTCGCTCGCCTCGCGAAGCGGGTCAGTTGTCAGGCTAAATTCAAAAACAAAATTGAAGTAATTGTATTGGATAATGGATCAACCGACGGATCAGCAGAGATGATAAAAAAAGAATACCCACGGGTGAAACTGATTGTTTCAAAAGAAAATACCGGGTTTGCCAAAGGCAATAATATAGCCATGAAAAAGTCTAAAAATCCCCTTATTTTACTTCTGAACTCTGATGTTTATCTGGAAGAGGAAAGTTTGTATAAAGCTTTGGCATATATGAGAGTAAATTTAAATTGTGATGTTTTGGGGGCCAGGCTGAATTATGCCAATGGTAATTTGCAACCAAGCGCCGGTAATTTGCCCAACTTGGCAAATATTATTTTTTGGATTTTAGGGTTAAGTTTGCTGCCTTTTGCAAATCAGCTGGTTCCTCCCTTCCATCCCAAAGGAAAAAGCTATTTTAGTAAAGCCCACCGGGTAGGCTGGATCATGGGGGCGTTTTTCTTATTAAAACGGGAAGCTTTTGAACGGACCGGCGGGTTTGACGAGAAATTATTTATGCATATGGAAGAGGTTGAGTGGTGCAGAAGGATTAACAGGAGGGGGTATAAAATTTGGTATGCTCCACAAGTATCGGCAGTTCACCTGCACGGGGCATCCACCAATTTTGATTTGTCCCCCGGTTTTTTAAATGAACTGAAAGGGATTAAATATTATTTCCAAAAGCATCAAAAGAATTTTTATCCGATTTTGAAAGTATTTTTAGTTGTAGGTTTAATATTACGGGTAGTTTCTTTTTCGCTGTTGGGTAAAACTAAAAGGGCAAGGGTTTATATGGAAGGACTAAAAATAATTTAGGATTAAGAATCTAGAATTAAGAATTATGGGTAGAGTTGCAGTAATAACAATAAATTACAATGGAAAAAAAGATACTCTGGAATTACTGGAGTCACTGCGTAAACTACGAACTACGAACTACGAGATACGGACTGTTATTGTGGATAATGGGTCAGAAGATGGCAGTGTGCCGGCTATCCATCAGCAATTCCCTGAGGTTGATGTTTTGCAAACGGGCGGGAATTTGGGGTTTTCCGGCGGGTATAATAAGGGGCTGGATTATGCAAAAATTTGGGGGGCGGATTATTTTTTACTGATTAATAATGATTGTTTAATAAAAGATCCTGATTTAGTTACGGAACTGATCAAAACTGCCGAGTCCAGTCCCAGAATAGGTTTGGTTTCCCCCAAGATTTATTTTACCCCGGGGTTTGAATTCCGCAAAGACAGGTATAAAAAAGAAGATTTTGGGAAGGTGATTTGGTTTGCCGGCGGCAGGTTTGACTGGGATAATATTGGCAATGTTCACCGCGGGATTGATGAGGTGGATAATGGGCAATATGATAGCGTAGAGCATGCGGAAATTTTTTCCGGAGCCTGCGTGCTAATCAAAAGAGAGGTGTTAGAAGGATCAGAGGGATTAGAAGGATTTGATGAAAAGTATTTTTTGTATTTTGAGGATAGTGATTTGGCAAAAAGGGCTTTGGAGGCCGGATTTAAGATTTATTATAACGGGCAGGTGGCTTTGTACCATAAAGTTTCCCAGTCTGCCGGGGTCGGTTCCAAAATTACTGATTATTACCACACGAGGAACAGATTAATCTTTGGGATGAAATATGGCAGGTTAAGAACCAAGTTTGCCCTGCTTAGGGAAGCGTTAAAGCTGTTTATTTTTGGCCGGCCGGCCAAAAGAAGAGGGGTATTGGATTATTATCTGGGGATTAGCGGGGGGCAACACCTCGGAGGTGTAAATCAGACGTCCGGAGCTCACCTCCGAGGTGAGCATAATGTAGACTATCCGCTGAAGCTGTCGATTGGGATTGTAAATTATAATACGGCGGATTTAACCAAGAAACTTTTAGAGAGCATTCTTAAGAAGGATTCTGGTTATGATTCTGAGAATATGGAAGTGATTGTTTTGGATAATGGAAAAATTGATCCTTGTAAAGATAAGATTAAAGAGTTTTTACCAAAGATTAAGTATTTGGAAAATGCAGGGAATGAGGGTTTTTCCAAAGGTTATAACAAAACAATTAAATATTCTTTGGGCCAGTATTATTTAATGTTAAATTCCGATATTGAGGTATTAAAAGATGGGATTTCAGAACTTGTAAGGGTTGAAGATGAAGTAAAGGGTAAAGTCGTATTAGGAGGAAAATTATTA
>CAZWTE010000051.1:0-4389 GCA_964637465.1 uncultured Gammaproteobacteria bacterium
CCTTGTGGCTCACGATCCAACATAAGTGTACTATTATACAATAACTATAAGACTTAATACAAGTTTAGAGTGATCAAGTAATCGAACTGGACGATTTGATAGTAATATAAAGACTTTCAGAATCCAGTGTGGGCAAAACAAGCAAGAGAAAAATTGAGACAAATCAAGACAAATCAAGATACTCACATCTACATGTATTAATCAGGCTTAATTCCATAAATAAGTTTCATAAAAAAGTTGTTAATTCTTTTTGTATCTTCTTGATATTTTTTAAATCCCTCCAGGGAATAAATTCTTTTTCCTTTATAAATAGGCTTATTTTTTCTTAAATTGTCAGGAAAAAATGAGTGAGTTAAACCATTTCTTAGATCATTTAAAGCTTTTATATCTTTGGCGATATCAGTAGGGATTTTACAAAATGATTCTGCCAATTCTAGTTTGTTTAGCAAGTACAGCTTTTCAAGAATATAATAATTGAAATTTTTGAATTTTTTTGTTTTCCAGAGATTAACAAAACCTTTCTTTTTCCCAAAGAAACAGTGTGAAATTAACGAGTTTAAATGCTCATCCAATAGTGCATAATCCATTACAACAGCACTTCTTACCAAATGATCTTTTACCCTTTCTAGGTGAGCTGAAAGATATTCTCCCCATTCAGACTTCTGAGATTCTATACCTTGATAATCTATACCTATCATCTCAGTTATTTCTTTTATTTCGTTCAGTAGTAACTTTTGCTTTTTTGTAAGATTAGTCATAAAACCTGCCGCCTGGGCAGGTTTAAATTTGGGTATATTAAGTGCCAACTGGCTCCACTGAGTTGGCACACTTAGGACTAGCAATAATGGAATCAGAGGAAGACTTTGAACCTATTTTTATTTAGAAAACGTTCTATCACATAAGAATGGGCACTTTGTAATCAAGAATAAGGCTAATTGTGCACATAAAACTCCTTTTAATCACATGACCATCACATAAGCCTAGGCCCAAATAGGAATATATCTTATATATTTATTAGATTTATTGCTTGGATCTTCATATTTAATATATTTCTTCTCTAATGTATCAGAAATTATTCTAGAAACAGTCGCATAGTTTCTTTCTTCTATACCCAATCTTTCTCGTAAGGATTGATTACTCATGAACATATTGGACACATATTTTAAGCAACAGTGCTGATAGCAAGCTCTAATTTTATCTTCTTTGTCCATCTGCAAGAGGGTTCTATATGCAAAAAGTGTAACCTTTAAATAAAGATCTTCTTCTGCAAAATTAGGTGCAGGTAGCTGATATAGCTCACACTGGAAAACAACCTTATCAATTCCACTACCCCTTTCTTCGCAGATATTAATCCTTCTCATAAAATACGCCAATTTTTCATTCCTTGATTTTGGGTTATGATCAATAAACCTAAAGGTAGGGATTAAGGGCCTCCCTGGGTTACTTATTTCTATGCGATCTTCATAAACCTCCACAACTGGCCCTGTTCCTGTTTCTCGAAGATCTTGGTGAACCAACGCGTTAGCAACTAATTCCCGAATTGCCAGTTCGGGATACATTTTAACCTCTTTCCTAAAAGCTCTTCCGATCTCTTCGTTTGTTGGCAGTTGATCATTAATATACTTAACAACTTCATCAAAACTTGAGGCATACCCTTTACTAAAAACGCTTTCTTTTACAGTTTGCATTTTATTTTTGCCTTTATACTGTATTACGCGGATAACCTTACGAGCCAATTTATCAAAGCTATTTAAATCCCTTGCATACAAAATGGCTCCTAGATTCGTAATGTGGAATAAATTATTGTCTTTTACAATAAGACCCTCTTCTGCAAGCTTTTCTAGAATGCCTGTTTTATCAGCAGGTAGAGACAAACTCATCGAATCAAAATACGAAGGATAAGAAAGTATCCTTAAAACCTCATCCGCAGGTAAGGCTTTCATGGCTAATTCTCGCTCAAAAACCTTGCCGCTACATTTTTCCCAAATTTTAGCTGCTTTCTCTGGGTGGTCTTTTAATTTCTTTTTATAAGATCCAACTCTTATGTATTCTACATCTCTGAAGCTGACTGGCCTTTGAGTGGTGGTATCAATACTAAAGACTACTATACGAAAGCCGTTATACTCGGCTTCCTCAATCTTAAAATCTATTCGCGGAGCTAGCTGAGTTCTAAGCCAGTTTTCTATGTCCTCGTTTCCAACTTTTTCTCTAATACCCAGATAGGTTGTCCCTTTTATTTCATGAGTCCCATCCTCGATTCCGAAAATTAAGTAAGCCGTCTCTTTCTCGGCTAAACAAGCAGAGTTTGATAAGGCTGAAATATATTCACCCACTTCTTGAGGAGTTATATAATTCAGTTTAAATTCTACCCATTCGGCCTCACCGGGCAACTTTCTTACATGATCTAGTAAATCTTTTAACATAGGTGGATTATATCAAAGGTTCAAAGATTAAAGTTGCTGTATAAAAATCTGTTATTTTAGTCTTACGTCATTCGACACTCATTCCTCCAAGGATTGGCACAGGTGGCTTAACTTCCTTCGTAGTAATATCGCTCCGATTCGTCTCTACCATCCCGTGATTAACCTTAAGCAAAAATATGGCCATTGTGGAGTTTACTTCTCTACCACCATAAAGCCCATCATTTATTAATTTATCTTTCTGAAAATCTTTTAACCTCTTAATCGCTCGGCTAAATTCCGGATGCAGCAGCTTCTTTGTCTTATTCCCCTGCTCGTCTTTTACTCTAGCCTTAGCCCAATTATTTATAGTATCTGCGTCTACTCCCAAATGCATAGCAAAACCCTCAACAGTAGGCAGACAATTTTTCTCTTTGTTATCTTTTGTTAAGTATTTATCTAGCTCTGCAACAAATAAAGGGTCATATTTAGTAGGCCGACCACCTGTATTGTTTGCCACACATAGAAACTACTACTAAAACATGTTACCTGGCAAATTCTCTTTTTTATTGCACCGAAAAACCTTAATAAAACTTAACATGTTAGAAGCTAATAATAGGTTAATAAAAGTTAGTATGCCGAGACAGAATTTCTCTTAGAAACTGTTTCAGATTGCTTCAATAACACGCGTATACGAACCATAAAATTCAGGAAATCTTTTTATCGTGTCAGAAAACTCTGGACATATGAGTATATATACACGCGTATAAGCTGTAGAAAACTCCGGATATAGCAATCTCTTCGCGCGCGTGTATGCACTGCAAAGCTCCGAGAGAGATTTTTTTGTTGCACAAAACCTAAGAGGTAGAAACTTTAAGTCTATTTCTGCTCTTGTTGCAGTTTTTTTAGCATTTTCGCCTCATGGCTTTTGCGGTTTAATTCCCGATAATGTTCAATTCCATACTTAGCTTTTAGAGCATTACCGGCTTTAGTGGCAATCTCTTTTCTTTGTTCTGGAGTTGTCTTTTCCATGCGTGCCTTTACCCCCAGGGCTACAAATTCCTTCATTGTCATATCTCCTGACATATTTCCTCCTTTCGTATTTAAAATATCCGTTTCCAACGCTTAAATGAGTAGACATCAGAAGGACCTAATCTAAACCATTCATCATCTGGTTTATTAGGATAAAGCTTTTTACTTTTGAACCTTTCTAACCAATAACGCTCTACGCCTGCCATATCATCAGTGTGTATTTCATGAATTAACTCATCACTATTGGAAGCTTGTTTTAGTTGTCTTAATCTTTGTTCAACATCTTTTGCCTTACCGATTTTATACGCAACTGAGTTTAGAAGTTTTGTTTTTAATAAATAGATATAGCCTACTTCGCTTACGGAAGAGTAGTGTTCAACTTCAGAATACTTAATACTATTTTTCGCTGAATTGCATTTTTCGATAATATCCCCATATCCTTTTTTATTCTTAATATGTTCAAGTATTGAGCTTACTAATACTCCATTCTTGTGCTGACCAAGTCGCTTGTAAAAGGTACCAGAATCTGGAAAATCAGGATTTTGTTTATGCTTATGATCTAAGAAAGCCCTTGTAGGTATCCTCCCTGACTCTCGTATGAATTTTATAAATAATTCACATAGGTCTTCTTTAAAGTATTTATCCTTTTCAAATTTGTTTCCTTTTAATCCTGCCTCTTTCTGAAGATCGGTAATTTTATCCCAATAAGCTATCCATTCACCTCTAGAAATTCGTAGCTCTATATTTATAACTTTTTCACTAGGAGTAAGACCATAATTTTCTTCCGACCATTTTTGAACTTCCTTTAAAATCTCTTCTTTAGTTAACATAATCTTTTGGCAGTTAGTGCTCCAAATGAATCTATTCTAACATAATCCTACCATTCTAGTGCGTACCACTTCTATGGTGATTCCTATGTAATTAGAGTTATGAAACCAAAAACTCTGGACATAGGTGA
>CAZWTE010000051.1:4489-8645 GCA_964637465.1 uncultured Gammaproteobacteria bacterium
TAACAACTGAATAGTTTGGTTTGTCTAAAGTTAGATTTAATCTAACCCCCAAACTCCCTTAAAAGGAACGGGACTGATTAAGTTTTACGAAAAAATCGTATTACTTAATTCGTCCCGTTTTTTTGTTGGAAAAATCAATCGGAAGTAGAAACCTGAGTTTTATCTTCCGATTGAGCTCAGGTTTTTTAGTGAAACATGGGCTCCGTTCTAAATAAGATAAAAGTGGACCCAGTTGGGTTGAAGTCCAGAAAAACTCATACCCGCGGCAACCTGATAAAAGTGTGGGCAAGTGTACGGCATAACACCCACAACCTCATGACTAAGGGTTGCAATAACAGAGTTGGTATATGTGGCAGGGAAAAAACGACCAAGTGGTGGCCGCGATTGAAAGCTCTCTTTTATCTGTTATTTATTATTTTTTCGAGCCCATGAGGGAAGAAAGCCGGTAAGAACTATGAAAAGTCGACAAGTTGACAAAAAGAAAACAAAACAAGTTCGGATAGACGCTGGATTACATAAGCAAGTCAAAATAAAAGCAGCAACCGAAAACACTAACATCAAGACGCTTATAGAGGGTTGTTTAGCTGAACTATTGGAGATAAAAAAATGACTAAGCTTACTAAAGAATCCGCTTTAAAATTACAAAAAATACTTAGTAAACGCTTTAATCGTCAACTTTCCGACCAAGAACTAGAACAAGCTTACGAGGCATTAATGGGTTTTGCTGAAGCATTAATGGACTTAGACACTTCGGATATAGAACCGACCCCAGAACCACTCAGATACCACAAGCGCCAATTAATCCGCCCTATTGCAAACAATAGAGAAAGTGTTTTACAGTATGTATAGACTTGATAATACTTCACGAATGAAAAAAGGATTGATAACCATTAAAGAAGCTGCTGAATTGTTTGGAGTTAGTATCCAGACAATCAGAAGGTGGGATAAGTCAGGCAAGTTAAAAGCTTACCGCCACCCTATGAATAACTACCGCCTCTACCGCTTAATTGATCTTAAAAAGATTGCTGAACAAATAGGAGAGAAATGAACGACTTTATTGTTTTAACTTATGAGCGAGTTAGCACTGATGATCAAGCATTGACTAAATCCTGTGATGACCAGAAATCAGTTAATGATAAATTTATTGCTTCTAACGGCTGGAAACTGGCAGAAAACGGCGATTATAGGGACGAAGGTATTTCTGGCTCAACCACTGATCGCTTAGGCTTACAGGATTTACTTATAAGATGTCAGGAAGATTCCTCTATTAAAGCTGTAGTAGTTACCGAAACTGACAGGTTAGCCAGAGGAAACCGAGCCTTTATTCCCATAAGGGAAGCCTTAAAGCAAGCTAGTATCAAAGTTGTGGCTGTGACTCAGCCTATGATTAACGACTCTGAAGAAGGCGAAATGTTTGGAGAGATTATGGGTGCGATTAATGGCTTCTTCTCACAAATTACCAGAAGAAAATCCATGCGTGCACTAGACGAGAAAGCAGAACGTGGCTGGTGGCCGGGTAAAGCTCCGCTAGGTTATAAAAACATCAATATAGGCACAGAAGAAAAGCCGGATAGAATTATCGAGGTTGATGAAGACAAAGCCCCTTATGTAAAGCAGATACCCAAACTCTACAATCAAGGACTATCTTATCAGGATATTTCTGATGCCCTTGCTAAACAGGGATTAAAGGGTAATTCAGACGGTAAAATCTCTCCGGAAGAAGTCAGAAAGATTATCTTTAATGATTTTTATATTGGGGAGTTTCTATGGAGAGGTAAGAAGTATAAGGCCAACCACTCTCCTCTCTTTAGTTATTTAGAGGTTCAAAAAGCCAGAAGCCGATCAAAAGAAAAGGGCCATATTCATACATATAATCCAGAATTCAAAGATAAGTTTATTTTTAAGAGACTTAACTTTCACTGTGCTACTTGCCAAGATTTAAGGGTAACAGCCGAATGCAAAATTAAGCACTACCCTCAAACCAATAGGACTGCTGAATACCTTTTCTATCACTGCACCAAGTCCAAAGGCGGATGGAAACAATGCACTCAACCAAGTATAAACCATGATGATTTGATTCAAGAGTTTGCTACCAAAGCAGTAAAACCCCTTGATATTGATGAAGAATTAGCAGAATTTATCCTAGAGGAAATGGATAAAGGATATACTCAAAAGAAGGAAGAAAGACAGAAACTCCTAGACTCTATTAATAGGCGTTTAGGTCAGATTGATACCGAACTTAAGAACTTATTCGAGATGCGAGTAGCTGGTCAAATATACGCCACCGAAGATAAAACCCCTGATGAAGTCTATGAAGAATACCGGCTTAAGAAGGAAGCGGAAAGAAAGAATCTCTTAAAATCTAAAGTACAACTAGAAGGTAATGGCACAGAATTAAAGAAAAAAGCTTCGAACTTCTTTTCAGATTGTTGCAACGCTACTACTAAGTTTTTAGACGCTACAGACGATAAAAGATTCAAATTTTTAAGGCGGATAACTTCGAACGTCCTGCTAGATAACAAACAGCTTGTTGTGACACACCAATTCCCATTTAATTTTCTCTTAAAACCACAGGACGTCCTGTTGTGCTCCGTATTCCTAGTCTTAATCGAACTGACAGTTTGAATTCAATTATAAAGGCTTTTCAGAATCCTGTACAGACTGCATGCTGCTGCTACTGAGTTCCCTTATTGGTAAGTAAAACCTCTATTTAGAAGCGTTAAATCATCTCGTAGAAGCGCTTTAAACGCGCATAAAACAAGCGAGAAACTTAAAGCTGATGAGAGATATATGTTTAAGATATCGCATTGTTTCACCTCAATCTACAAGAGCTTAAAATAGATTTCTCGCTTACAAGCTCAACCTGTTTGATGGTGCGCCTCGTATTAAACCCGCAATATTCTTCACTAATAGCTCTTTATTCCGTTCTAATGCCTCTTTGGTATAAAAACCAAAAGGTTTGAAAGCTAATGCGGTTTCGATTCCTTCAAGTGGTGAACCTTTGACTGATTCTGTTTCAAAACAATATTGATCTACTTTTCCTGACCGCAAAGCATTTGCCATAGCGGTTTCATCCACAAGCCTTCTATCCACCATATTTATCACAATTGCACCCTCTCGTATTCGTGCAATTCGCTCTTTAGAAAGAAAGTCTGCAGTTTCCTCATTAAAAGCAAGGTGTAGAAGAATAGCATCTGATCTATACAAAAGCTCATCAAGCGATTTTGGTACTACATGTTCCATTCGTTTATGTGTTCTATTCCAGGCACTAACACTTGCACCAAGACCTTGAGCTAGTCTTGCAGTTTTTTCACCTATATGTCCCAATCCGATAATCCCAACTGACATACTTCTTATCTCACGACCCATTTCAAGGCGGTATTTCCTTTTTTGGGTTCTTCTATCTGCTAGAAACACTCTTTTAGCACAACCTAAAAGTAGGGTGATGGTAAACTCAGCAATTGCTTCTTCCAAGTAGTATGGGGTATTGGAAACGATAATGTTTCTGCTTTTGCAGTATGCCTCATCTATATAGTCATATGCCGAAGTGTTTAATGCCACTCCCTTTATATTCGGCATAGCCTCAAGAAGTTCCATCAAGCGTTCAGGGGCTTTCTTTATTCCTCCGATATTGTCTAGATCAACAGCAAGAATATCAGCGTGCTTAACAAGTTTAATCAACTCATCAAGTGGATATTCTCTTTTACTGTCTGTGTATGCAACTTCACCTAATCTTGAAAGTGTATCTTGTAGTTCTTCACTAAATTCTGATTGTGGACTTAAAACAACTATTTTTTTATTCATAGCTCTCCTTAATTAAAATCACAAAAGACTTGCCGTTTTATAATTGTCTTTTATTTTCTTAATTCTCAGAGAACCTAAACCTATATCGAAGCAGTCTCATTATAGCGGAACTTAGGCAATATTGAAAGCTACTGAATGCGTTTACTGTAGTAATGCCATAAAGCATAATCTAACTGCCTAGCTTTAATATTCATCATTTTAGCAGTTTGCTCTACAATTTGGACAACTTCTTCCAAATTTAGGTTTTCGCCTGTACCATCTTTAACAGCTCTTTTTAAATGGATGTCAGGCTTAGTAGTATCTGCACCACACATTAATCTTAGGTATTGAAAAGTAGTAAAACCAAAACCCT
>CAZWTE010000052.1:0-8448 GCA_964637465.1 uncultured Gammaproteobacteria bacterium
CGTAATCATAAAGAAATTATAACACAAACTTGCAGGGTTTTCCTAAAAATGATCCAAGTTGGTCACGAGGGTCGCAATTTTATTCCTAAGTTTTTATGCTACTATTTAATCTATGGTTTGGAAAGTTTTATTTTTTCAAACGGCAAGAGGAGATTATCCTGTTAAAGAATTTATAGAAGAACAAGATGAAGCTACTTATGCTAAAATTCTACACTCAATTGAACTTCTTAAAAATCATGGACCATTCTTAAAACCACCATATTCCAAGAAGCTGATAGACAAAACATATGAACTCCGAATTTCTGGATCAGTTGCCGTAAGAATCCTTTACACAGTTTTTAATAATGAGTTTTATTTACTTCATGCTTTCAAAAAGAAAACTCAAAAAACTCCCAGGAAAGAGCTTAAAACCGCACTTGACAGAATCAAAGAAATAATATAGCATATATGCTATATGAAAAGAAAATATCTCGACTTTACTACATTTAAGAAACAAGCTCTAAAAAATCCCAAAATTAAAGCAGAATATGAAAGGCTCCAACCTGAATTTGCTCTTATAAACGAAGTACTAAGGGCAAGAAGCGAGAGAGGTATAACTCAGAAGGATTTGGCTGAGAGACTCGGCACCAAACAGTCTGTTATCTCAAGACTTGAAGCAGGTAGGGCTAATCCATCTGTTGCGTTTCTTAAAAAACTGGCTCAAGCTTTAAACAGTCAATTAGAAATTCGATTTATCCAACCAAGATAATTGTACTATGCATACTTATGCATTTTTTAGACCTAAAGCATAGACTAAATTTGGTAAAAGACCGTCAGACAGGAATAATCTAATGAACTCTGGCAGCCCGCTTCGCCAAAGCGTCAGCGAGGCAAGTCTGGCTAAGATCACGTCAGGAGCTCCAGACCGTAATGAAATTCTGAAACGGCTTGATTAGACCGATTTGACAAGCCGTTTTGAGGTTCGAGCCGAAGATTTTTAACAGGTAGATGACTTTTTAAGCATAGTTCAAATGCTCTAGTCCGATAATTCCAACCCGGTGTTTGTTTTCTTAAATGTTCAGTTCTACCACCAATTTGTCTTCTATATTTTTCATACTGCTTTTCTCCTCCTACCAATTCCGCTTTTAACTTCTCTTCCTCTTCTTCTGTGCACATAACTTTTTTGAGATGGGATAAAGTCAAAATTTCAAGCCAAGCTTTATCCTGTGCGTTCTTGATTTGTTTTAGATCGTGTCCTAGAACAATTTTGTAGCCCTCATTCAGATCAAATCTATATTCTTCTCCACTAATTTGTATTCTGACATGTATTCTATTTCCTGCAGTTTGGTTTACTGTAATTTTTTCATATCCAAGTCTTTTTAAATATGGATCTGTAACTAGCAAAGCGTAACCTCTCCGCCCGATGGATCTAGTAAATCCTTTCTGTAAATCTTCTCTTGAACAGTTAATCTGATCTTCGATTGCACCGACTTGTTCTACCGTAAACATCGGACGGTGGTATTCAAGTATAGAGGATAATCTACCAATCTCTTCTTCTGGTAATCTTAGAGATACATTAAACCAAATATTTCTTTCTCTATCAAAGGGTATAAAGGTGCAAGTTTTGGCTCTAGCCAAATCTAAAATTCCTGCGAAAGATTGGGATGCTCTTGGACTAATAAAATTAGGGTCGGTGCTAACAACCGCCGTGCGTACTTCTCTAACAAGATCTTGTTTCTGCTCAACCGTCAGCGAATCCTTACCAATTATGTCTAAAACGAGATCGTCTGTTAGTTGTAAGGGTCTATCAGTAATTTTTTCAAATCCCCGTTCTCGAGTGGCTCGTTGAAAGCTTTCCCAAAAAGTTCTGTAAACTTTAGGAAGGAAAACTTCGCGCACCAAGGTATTAAGCGGCTCTTTTTGGTTATATAAAATATTCTTTGGCCATGGCAGATTTTCTGCTTTCTTTCTTGCTTCCTTAATTTCCTGGCTTTTCCGCAAGAGATCTTTTCCCTTAAATTCTTCAAATGCACCTTTGGGGTGCAGCAGCTCATCATAAATTTCATCTTCCTTACTTAAGGTATAAGCTTTTATTCTGGCAAATCTTTGCGGATTTTGCCCTGCATATTGAAGTACTATTTTCTCCCTTGCTATTTGTTCAGACTCACTTATTAATGATAAAGATTCTAAAAGTCGCAAATCACGTCCCTGGACCCTTTTTGAAACAGTTGGTATAAATTCTCCTTTTGTCTCTAAAAGAAAACCAACCGGGTTCAATGCTCCGATCACAGCATTGTATTTCTCCCATGTTGCATCGTCAGGAAAAGATGAACCTAATGTAAAATAAAAATTTCCTAAGGATTGAGCAGAAAACCAGGGTTTTTCAAAACATAATATTGAGAATAATTCTTCCCTTATCTGATTATCACCCGTGCTAACCATTACCCAAGCAGCATTGAATTGTAGATTGACTGCTTCCGCTGGTGTTCTTGGCGCATTAAAGAGAGCTCTTTTTATTCTTTCAGCAACTTCAGCAACACCCCTAGATGTACCAAAACCTAACTGTATCAACCCATCAATTCTTTGTGGAGTCCAGTTAGAAAGATTAGATCTTTTAGCAGCCGCAGCGTCAATTCTAGCTGTCAACTCAGACTGAATTACTTTAATATCAGTACCTGTTTGTATTTGTGCAGCTAATTCTAGGTTTTCAATTACATGCTTCATTGTCTGAAGATCTTTAACGAGAGGAGAGGCTGTTTGATCCAGGAAAGCTTCTCTTTTTTGTGGTCTGGTATTTTGATACTGCTTTACAAAGCCGACGGTCCTTTTCCACAAGGAAATATCAGCATCATATTTGGCTGGGTTAGTATAAAGATCTAAAGGCAACCCTTCTGGCCCAAATATTTGTCCAGTTTCTTGATTATCTGCTCTTTCAACCATTTCAGATACGAATTATAGCCTATTTGAGGATAAAATGCAACACTATGGGGTTTGATTTAATCAAAGACTAAAGATCTCTTCTTCCAGTCTTTGGATTTCTGCTGGAGAAAGTCGTCTGGTTCCGGCAGAGAGAAGAAAAGCTTGTTGGCCTTGAAAATCAAATAAAGTTAAATATGCTAAATCCCGATGCCTTAATCCAACTAATTGAGATAATTTTGCTCCGCCAATATTGGCTTTTTCGCTTTGTAATGACTCTCCACGGCCATTAACTTCTGCAAATTTATCCAGTTGAATATTGGCAGCGCTACCGAAATCTCCAAATTTGGCAAAAAGTAGAGCATATTGATGAAACTGATAAGCAATAATGGTTGCAGGTTCAAGCCCGGCAATTTGCGGACCGCGGGTATTTGGCCATCTTTGCATAGTATAATCGTGATCATAGAGTATAGCTTCTTCAAGTCTGAAGCGGCGCATGCCGGTTTCTGTTTGAAGAGCAAAAATTGCTCCACTACCAGGCAGTACTTTTTTTCTATCCTTATGCCAAACAGAAGCAGTCGCAATGCCTTGAGCGACTGTTTCTATTGGTTGTTTAAAAATTTCTCTAACTTTTTCAATGTTTTCCGGTCCCATTTGTTTAATTCTTTCTTTGTAATTCATCCATTATTATATCAAGCTCTGTCAACATCCTGCCTACATCGTGTCTTTGAGGATTACTTTTGACCCAATAACCCATTGTTTTAAGTGCCAGTTTTTCTGCGTCTTCAGTCTTCAAATTCCATCTGTTTCTGGCAATTCTTCTGAGTCGCCGATAAAACCCGTATTCCTCTGTTCCGAACATTGAAATTATCTCATCGCCGGAAGTAAGTCTTGCCTCGCTTTTTCCGAAAATCTCTTCTTCGATGTCTTTTATATCAAGTACCGGTCTAGCCGGAGGATTATAAACTAGCTCTTCTGTTTTGCCGTCACCTGGTTGAACAATTTCAAACTCTGAGTGAGGAATAGGTTGAGGAATCCGTATTCCGCCATTTCCGCCACGGCCATTACCGCTAGAAACTATGTGCACCAGTTCCTCAAAATCAAAGCGCAAGTCTTGTAAAGAAAACCCGGATTGCGACCCGCCAACTTTCTCTAAATTAAATATCCAGCTGATTGGTTCTGAACGATAATCAGTGGCCTTTAATAATCCTGACGGTACATCTTCGCAGGGAGCTAATCCAAAATATTGGGGGAAACAAGTCATCCATCTTTTGAATTGGGTATCAGTTAAATAGCTCCAGGGTAATGTCAGTGTTAACCGGCCGCCCGTCTTTATAACACGGTTAAGTTCCTGGAAAAACTTTGCTCTCTCGGAGGTAATACCATGATCTTTTGTTTTTATAAGTTCATTAGAAGTCCAATGAGCTACCAGCGAGGCATCTAAAATATCAAAGGTTTCAGTGGCGATCGGTAGATTTGCGCCGTCTGCAGTTACGAAAGAACCTTGACCGTCTAAGCGATGATGAGCAAAGTTTAAGATATCAAAAAACATATCTAGATTTACAATTTCTTCTCCCAAAGTAGCTTGCAAAATTCCAGCTCCGGCACCAACGCTGCCAATTAAAAATCGTTCTCTGCCTAAACTTTGTTGATGTCTTTTGATAAGTGTTGATACAGCTTTAGCGTTGTGTCCTGCTAAACTCATTTCTTCATTTTGACTGTAGTAGGTAACAAAAAACTCAGCATTAGTTAATTCCTCAAAGCCAACCTGAGAAAGATATTCCAAATTCTTTTTAGTACCTCTTCCTCTAATATCAACAAAGAATCTTTGGGTTAAATATGCTTGAGGAGTAGTTGGATAAAGTTCAATTTTAAGATTTGATAAATTTGCTTTAACAAAAACTTCTTCGTCAGGTGTTAGAGGTACTGCGTCCAACGTCATTTGAGAAAGCAACCTTTTAAACTCCAGCGCTTGCCACATACCATGGTCTATAAAGCCATAGCGGACATTACCCTGTTGTTCCGCATTAGTAGCAAACATTTCAGTGACCACATTTTTGATTTTTTGTCCCGGTCCTTGAAATCTCCCCTGTCCTTGTCTCTTATCAGCATCAGTGTCGGGCTGATCCAAGTTAATAATATCAACTTGTTCAAAAACTTCATTTTCTTTAGTCGGCGGAATAGTTAAATCCATGCCCAACTGAGCAGATCTGTTAGATAACAAGATAATTCTTTTTCGGGGGATCAATCTCCAATCTCTTCGGACTTTTTCTCTTGCTGCTTGTTCGCCTTTTTTAGGTTCTATTAATACTGATCCGTCAATTTTTAGGCATGTTTCTTCCCCATACCATTTACCCAGAAACTTATACAAGGAATAGAAAGCCTGTTTATCTCCCTCGCTTATATCTTCTAAATCACTTGTTACTCCGGTAGTATAGAAACCGGTAAAAATAGCAATTTTAGATTTTCCCGATGCGATTAATCCATCAAGTTTTTCCTTGAGTCGGCAATACTTGCTGGAATACAAACCTTGCTTTCCTGTCCAATCAACTGACAAAAATTTATCCGGCGATTTCTTAACCAAATCGTCAACACCCCCAGGCAGATTGAAAAATGCCCATAAAGCCAATTTCTCATACCCCAACTTTACCAGAAAATCTTCATCAAAAACTGTTTCTTCTTGTGTTAATTGCCATTCAATAAATTTATCGTGGGCTTCCGCCAGGTCATGCATTGCTTGTTTAAAGCTGGATAATCCATTAACCGCAGTAATTCTTTCTTCAAACGCTTTGATCCGTTCACCGATTTTTTCCTGTTCTCTTTCATCCTTTTCAAGCTCTTGCTTCCGTTTTAAATCGTTAATCATTTTTTTGATACTTTCAGGATGATAATGCCGGCGGATTAATAAGGGATCGAGTGAGGTCTGCCGTAACATACCGCGTTTAACCGGCGCTTCGATTGTGTCATCCAGGTACACAAAGTCGTAAACGCTTTTGTGAAATGGGGAAAATGGCACTGGTTCAGTGTGGTATTCTGTTGGCGGCAATCTATCGCCTAAAATAGTCTCAGCAGTCCAGCGCGTCATTAACCCTTTGCCATAAAGTAAAGCTGAAACAAAATGCGGGTCATTCCTGGCTGATCTGGTAAAATCACCCGGATTTTGATATTCATAAGGGAGTAAAATCCGAACAGGCGCATCTAAGTCTTCTACAGTATTGACCACGCCGGTTGCGGTCATGGCAATCCTTGATGCCTCTTTAGATAAAGCTCTTGATAAAAGATATAGTTGTTTTGTACACTCAGCTTCTGGTTCCTTTGCCATATGAACTTCATCTGCAGTCAACGAATCAAGTCCTAAATTACGGATTAAATTCCTATACAACTGAGGAGATTCCAAAACATTTAATCTGCTTAAAAGCGAGTAGCCAAGAACTACAAACCTTTTGGCATTATCCCTGTGCACTAATTTGTGATGAGCCAAGCTTTGCAGCTGTTTTCCGCTTTCAATTTGAATAACTTCAACAGGATCCTCAAATGCTTCCCGAATTTCTCTTTCCCAGTTATATCTAAGGCCCGGTGGGCAAACAATGATAGTTGATTTTGCTCCAACTGCAGCATGAGCATAAAGAGATCCTTTTGTTTTTCCGGTTCTGACTGCACCAATAAGTAAATCATATTGCCCGATTTCTTTATGTTTAAAACGATAACCATACAACTGTTGGTGAGGCGAGGGGAAATCCGAATAAACAATTTCGCTTGAATCAGGTAGATCTTTTTGACTTCCGGCAATTTTACTTTTAAAACCAGGCTCCGGTTTAGACAAACCGTCACGGTAATATTTTTCTGTATCTTCAACAAAACTGACCAAAAGAGGTTCTGTCAAAGACTGCTTACGTTCTTGCAGGTATTTAAATCCTGCTGCAGCGCTTTTTTGAAAAATTGGTAAAGCGGCTTCTCTTTCGCTCTCTTGTAATACTTTCCTAACAATCTCATCACTAAATAATTCTAAAGGTAGGTCAGGTAAGCTAACCGGTGTGACAACTTGGGCTTCTTGTTTATAGTATCTTCTTGGTCCTAAAACATCACCAAGTAATCGATAAGTTCCGTAAACTAAACTTTGCTGAGTTTCTTCATCTGCTTCACGGTATTTTTTTAACGCCAATACACGGGCTAAGTCAATTTGTCGAAGATGTGGGCTTAATTTCTCAATTAAATCTTCATCGCCAGACAATAATCTTTTAGATCTTTGGTATTTGCTTTCCTGGTCTTCAGTTTTTTCTTCTTCTAAAGTGATTCCCTCGCCTTTGCACCAAACCCTAACTTCATCTTTAGCTTCATCGTCAGGCATAAGATAAAGAATATGATCGGCAGTTGCGTTCCCTTTAGTTAAAGCCAATTGAATACATTTCTGGGCAAGCTCGACTTGATATTGGGGATCATCAATGTGAGCTTTAAAAACTTCAGCAACTTTGTATAATGGTATGTCTACCCCATGTTTATCAGGTCCGATATGAAGCTTTGAATTTTCTGCAGGAGGGATATAACCTCTTTTTTCATGTTCTCTTCTCATAGTTACAGATTCTCCAGTTCTCCCATAATCTCTTTTTCTAACCTGGCTATTTCTTCAGACGAGATCTGTCTTAAAGATAAAACTTGTCTCATATCTTCGGTTGCTTTAGCAAAAGCCACTTTAACTGGTTTTGCTGCTTGAATATCCAGATCTTTTTCAACACCAGAGACATAAGTCCATATACCTGTCTCCTTAGTTCCTCCCCAATTTATTGACGCTCTTAATCTATTGAGTTCGAGTAAGTTCTTCATGGGTAGATGACCTTTTAAGCATTTTTGGAAAGCCTCAGTAGAAAAGTCTCTTCCAGGGGATTGTTTTCTTAAATGTTCTATTCTGTGAACCTGTTGTCTACGATAAAGGCCATACTGCTTTTCACCACTTAAGAGTTCGTGCTTTAATTCTTCTTCATCTTCTCCCGTACAGACTAATTTTTTAAGATGAGTTAGGGTTAATAATTCTAACCAAGCTTGATCCAGAGGACTTTTAAATTTCCTAAGATGTTCTCCTCCTAATAATATTCTGTATCCAGAATCCAATCCAAACTCATATGGTTGTCCATTAATAACAATGGTTGCCTTAATACGTCTATTGTCTGGGTTCTGTTTAAAAAGGATTGACTCGTATCCAAATTGTCTTAGAGCTGGATCAGCGAAAGCAACTTCATAACCTCTTTTTCCAACACCCTTGGTAAATCGGCTAACCAAATCCTGCCTTAATTTTTTTATTTGCTCATTTACGATTCCTAGTTGCTTAAGAGTAATGGTGGGACGGTGATATTCTAAAACCCCTCCCAAAGCACCTAAGCGTTCTGTGGGTAAAGGACGTTGCAGCGCAAAGATAATTTTTCTGTCTCGATCGAAAAAACCAACTAGCCCCAAATGCTGGCTTGCGTATGCAATGACCTCGTGAGGATCATTAAGCATTTCTCTGCTGGGGTTGATGACCTTGCCAGCTGAAAAAACTGAGTAAACTTCTGCAACTAG
>CAZWTE010000053.1:0-8389 GCA_964637465.1 uncultured Gammaproteobacteria bacterium
GTAAATCGTATAAGGTATTTCGTGCAGTTGTTGCAGAAACTGTAATCATAATAAATTTATTGTACGCTTTTCCGTACGTTATGTCAAGCAGCAAATTGTTAGTACTTTGAGCCTACACACCGGGTGTGTAAGTCCAAATCAATGTTCAACGCGGCCTGTGAAACCTGAGGATTCAATGATTTTTTGGGTAACTATTGTAAGCTTCTTAAATATTCCAAAAATTGAGCTGGAGTGCTGACAGTTATATTAAAATCCCTTATATGAGCATCATTTTCATCAGATACATAACTTCCTAAAGTAATCTTGATTTTATCCAACCCTGCTTGACCGGCTTTTAATTTAATCTTTCTAAATTTGTTTCTTAGTAGACTCTGCAACTTCTTATGGTCTAGACGCAATTTGTCCACCCCGCGTTCTAACCCCTGTTGAGAAATATCAGAAATAAAAAAAATCTAAATTAATTTCATTTAAAAGAAAATGCGCCGCGCCGCTTGAGGATAGCAGAGAAGATAAAACCACATCAGAATCTACAAATATTTTTCTTCTTCTCACAACTTTCTTCTAATTTCAGCCAGCGCTTTGTGTACTTTGCCGATGTTTTTCAAATCTTCCTGCTCCGCCTTGTATAAATTTTCATCAAGGCCGGTAAAAACAAACGACAAAGAACTGGCCGGAATCCGATAGACCTTACCAATCTTTTTGGCTACAATCTCACCCCGGCCAATCAGATCGTAAACCGTATTTTTGCTAAGCTGCAGAATTTGCGCTACCTGTTCCGGTGTATATACTTTAGGCAAATTTTGATCACTAATCATGACTAAATTGTACTAAACATGATAAAAGATGTCAATATCCAATTAATCGGTAGTGTATCGTAATTTTCTACCTACAACAGGATGCTGATTAATCTCTTCTCCTGTTAAATCCCCTAAATCAGTTTGAACATAACCATAAGCATTATCATCTGCCCAAGCAGTTATTCGCAAAGTATCTGCACCTTTTAAGGTGACAAACAATCCGCTGAAACTCCAACAATGTTCCGGCATTTTTTTCCTCCGCTTCTTAACAAGAGACCCATCTTGTACAGTTATTTCTGGCTCAAATCCTCTTTCTTGTTCTTCTTCAAACCATTTTCTATCTTCTACCGGAATTCCACCATCAGCTCCATCAACTCTTCTCCCCAATTTTACCCCCCATTTTACGGATCCGAATTTATGAGCTGGTTCTAATTCGTATACTGGCATAGTTTCTTTCTCTTATAGCACATCCTTACCTAATGTTCAACCCTGCCGGTAAAGCCTGAGGATTCCACTTACGTCATTGCGAGCGGAGCGAAGCAATCTCTACAATATAATCATGAGATACTCTTATGTTTATATTCTTACGAACATGATAAATACCGTTCTCTATATTGGGGTAACTGATAATTTAATTAAACGAGTCTATCAACATAAAATTAAATTGGGCTCTGGTTTTACCTCTAAGTACAACGTCAATAAACTGATTTATTATGAAATCTACGCAGATCTCTATCAGGAGATTGCTTCGTCGTAAAACTCCTCGCAATGACGATAGAGATTTAATGTTCAACGCGACCTGTGAAGCCTGAGGATTCAATGATTTTTTGAGTAATATTATTTGGTACTGTTTCATAATGATCTGCTTCCATGTAATAAGTAGCCCGGCCTTGGGACATAGACCTGATAGCTGTCGCATATCCGTGCATCTCGGCCAAAGGCACTAAAGCTATTACTACCCTGGCATTGCCGCGGGATTCCGAAGATAAAATTTGGGCTCTTTTAGCAGATAAATCGCCAATTATTTCTCCTAAAAACTCCTCAGGAGTGGTAACCTCCACCTTCATAATCGGCTCAAGTAAAATCATATCCGCTTTTTTAGCTGCTTCTGACAAACCTAAAGACGCGGCAATTTTAAAAGCTATCTCAGATGAGTCAACATCATGGAAAGACCCGTCATAAACCGCTACTTTAATATCAGTTAACGGATAGCCTGCCAGAATACCGGTATCCTCTTTTTCAATAATGCCTTTTTCAATTGGAGCAATAAATTCCCGCGGGATGGCACCGCCCACAATCTCCGATATAAACTCCCGGCCGGTTCCTCTTGGTAAAGGTTCAATTCTAAGCAAACAGTGTCCGTATTGACCCCGGCCTCCGGTTTGCCTGATATATTTACCTTCACCTTCGGCAATCTTAGTAATAGTTTCCTTATAGGCAACTTGCGGCTGGCCGACATTAGCCTCCAGCTTAAATTCCCGCTTCATCCGGTCAACCAAAATTTCCAGCTGCAGCTCACCCATGCCGGCAATGATGGTTTGGCCTGTTTCAACATCAGACTTAACCCTGAAAGTCGGATCTTCTTCAGACAACCTTTGCAGGGCATAACCCAACTTTTCCTGGTCTGATTTGGTTTTTGGTTCAATAGCCAAAGAAATAACCGGATCCGGAAAAGAAATAGATTCCAGGACAATCGGGGTACTTTCGTCACACAGGGTATTGCCGGTAATCGTATCTTTTAAACCGACGGCAGCCACAATTTCTCCGGCATATGCTTCATCAATTTCCTCCCGGTCATTAGCATGCATCAAAAGCAACCTACCCACTCGTTCCCTGATTTGTTTAGTCACGTTATAGACATACGAACCGCTTTTTAAAGTTCCTGAATAAACCCTGATATAAGTTAGCTTTCCCACATGCGGATCAACCTGGATCTTAAATGCCAAAGCAGCCAAGGGTGCAGCAGACTCACCCTTCCTTTCTTCCGGTTCATTAGTTTTAGGATTTATACCTGTTACGGTAAATATATCCTGCGGAGACGGCAAGTATTCCACTACCGCATCCAGCATTGGCTGGACACCCTTGTTCCTCAGAGACGAGCCTGCCATCACCGGGACAATTTTATTGGCAATAACAGCTTTCCGGAGAGCAACTTTAAGTTCTTCAACAGTAATTGCTTCCCCACCCAAGTACTTTTCCATTAAAACATCATCTGTACCTGAAATTTCCTCAACTAATTTCTCGCGGGCTGCTTTTACTTCTTCCGCCATATCAGCCGGTATTTCTGCCTCATGGAATTTGGCTCCGGTCTCATCGCCTTCCCAAATTAAAGCTTTTTCAGTCAGCAAATCCACTATGCCCTTAAAATCATTCTCTTTGCCAATCGGTAAATTATAGGCAACGGCATTCGCACCGAGCCTATCCCTGGCCGATTGAATGGTAGCTTGGAAATCCGCCCCCACCACATCCATCTTGTTGGAAAAAGCGATTAAGGGCACGCTGTATTTATTGGCTTGCCTCCACACTGTTTCTGTTTGTGATTGAACCCCGGAAGAAGAATCCAAAACAATAACCGCCCCGTCCAGCACCCGCAGCGACCTTTCCACTTCTGCGGTAAAATCAACATGGCCGGGAGTATCAATCAAATTGATTCTCATCTCTTCACCTTCAAACCGGCCTTTTTTAACTGTCCAAAAAGCTGTGATTGCCGCGGAAACAATAGTTATTCCCCGTTCACGTTCCTGCTCCATCCAGTCAGTCACAGTCGTACCTTCATCAATATTACCAATTTTATAAGTCCGGCCGGTGTAGAATAAAATCCTTTCAGTAGTAGTAGTTTTACCCGCATCAATATGGGCAATAATACCGATGTTTCGAATCCGATCTAATGGAAAATCCCTTTTAGTTTTCTGAATAGCCATATTAGTAATTTTTCAGTTTTCAAAGACCGTCAGGTCGCAAGCTCCGCTTATTTTCATTGAAATCCCAATTTAACAAGTTTCAAACAATTGAACATTGAATCATTGAAAATTCATTGTAAATTGAAAATTGGTACTTGAAAATTATTGATCTCCTTTCTCTAAATCTCTGATAATCTTCTTTACTTCTTCAATCCTGACTCTGGTGGTTTCCGCGTCCTCCGAAGCCATGGTATAAGCTGCGTTTTCGGACAAATCTCCCTCTTGGGCAGCAGCCCCTTTTTTCTCCATAATAACCTTCAGGTCCTCTTCCAGCTGGACCAGGTTATCTTTCCACATTTTTATTTTCTCTTGTCTAAGTTTATTGTCCATAATTTTTAAAAAACCTCCCTCGTAAATTGGGAGGCAACCAATAAATATTATCCTTTTTGATCTCAAAAGTCAATCTTTATGCTGCTGGTAAAACCGGATGGGGGTTTATTGCCTGAACAAGTTTGCGATTGCGATATTGAAAACATCCATAAAGCGCCTTTCTATCATCAGGTCCGCTTGCCTGTATTGCCTCTAGGCACTCAAGCAGCGACCATCTTCTTCCTGGATTAATAATTTCTACTACTTCCGCTGTAGTTCTCCCTGGAATTAAAGTTTCTACCATAAAATTATGAGCAGATACTGATATCTTATCACATCATATCAAATGATTCATTTACTCGACTATCATTTAAAAGAAGTTGTCGCTAATAAGCGATACCCAGGTAAATGATGAATTATCCAATCTAATTAAACGTTACTGCGTTGAAGATAGTTTGCACTAACCTAATCTTAAGGGCACAGGTTTCTTTCTACCCGGTCAAAAACATAATTGCAGTTTGGATAAGGATCACCGGAAAACTTGTGGACACAAGTATCATAGGCCGTATCAAAGTAGTATTGATCATCACACTTTTGCGGGGTAGCTTGAGTTTTCGCACATTCCCCCTTATCGCCTAAATCATCTTTTTTATAATTAGTAATATTTCCTGAATCATCGCAAACCGGAGTCACTAAGATAGTATGACCCTGCGGTTGATTCTCCAAACCTGCTGTCCCGGCGCATTGAGGATAAGATTGCTTACAACCTGTTGTCTGCGGCGTAGCAGCTGGAACTGGGCTGGATCCAGTTTGTATCTCGGTTGATGTATTAGTTACACCTATATCCACATCATGATTTAAGGCTTCATAAATAATCGTAGTATCAGAAGGCAACTCTTCTCCTTTGGCATTAGCTGCAAAAAAAGTTGTCAAAAAGACTACAGTTCCTCCCGCTGCCCCAGCCGGAACAAGCCAACTTTTATCTTTTACAACATTAGCTTGAACAGCACCAGCCATATAATCTCTCATGATTGCTGCCAATCTTGGCCCATCAATATTCTTTCCTAAAATCCGCATAAAATCTGTCGGTTGTATTCCGTCATCAATTAGTTTTTTCATTAACTGCCTATCGTTACCTGTCAAAGCAAAAACGCTAAAATCAGCATAAGTAATTTTATATCCCGTAGCTTTAATTACATCATCTATAAAACCTGTTAAAGATCGGGATAATTGAGGGAATTTATATCGATATCCATATTTTGCATCGATCTTGGTAAATACACCAACTACTTGATCTGTAAATAGCTCATATATCTGAGACATTGTTGCGCCATAAACATCTGCTTGATTTTGATCATAACGGAAGTAAGCACCAATCGGAAGAACCTCTTTTCCTCCATAAAGTCTCGTATTAGAGCTAATCACGTGCACGAATTCATGAGTTAAAGTATATTCGTTTATATAATCATCAGCTAATACCACTAACCTATTCGCGGCAAAACCATGAGGCGCATCTGGAAATAATCTTGCAAGCTGATAGCGGGGAACAGCTATTACCCAGTTATTATCAGTAGTAGCCATAATGGCAGTTTTGTTTAATTTGGATAACCCAGTTTTCCCATAAGCACCCTCAACATTCTGGATCAATCTCTCCATAATTGATCGGGTAACACTCGGATCTACCGGATAGGCTTCGCCTGTCTGCAGTAAGGATTGTAATTTTAGATACCTTGCCAATTCTGCGTTATTCATACGAGCTATATTCTTTACATTCAACCCAAGAATCCTTTTAAAACTTCCTGTCATTTCTCTGCTGATTACTCTTGGAACTGCGGGATTTACTTCTTCTTGTGGAACTTTAATTTCTGATTTAATAGCTTTAATCTTCCTAGTAGCTTTTACTATTCCCCTATTTACCAAACCTCCCATCGCTCTCCCTCCCGTCTCTCCCAAAGCTATTTCTAAAGTTGCCTGGATAGTATCTTCTTGCTCTGATGGATTAGATTTAGGCAGAATTACCAATTTTGGCTCCTCTGTAATGTCATCTTTTTGAGGGTAAAATTCTAAAGCTATATTAAGCTTGGATAACTGATCTTCGTCGTATAAGAATTCAATTCCTCCATCTTCCGCTACAGAAAAGTCGACATTAAACCCTAGCTGTTGAGCTTGACTTAAAGTGATAACTTCTTCCCCAGCTGTATAAACATGAGATAAAAATACTGTAGTTGCATTTATAGCTGAAGTTGCCGGCACTTTTTTAAATACATCAAATATGGTTGTTAAAAATGATTGTATGCCAACAAGCGCGGTGGGTACCTCAAAACCAATCTCTGCATTATCTTTGTAAGTTATTGATGATGCTAAATCCTTTGTATTGAGATTCTTGGAGAAAAACCTAACATTTATCTGATATGTTCCTGCTTTTTGGGGCAACACCCATGATAAATAAGTTGTATCGGTGGGTTTTTCCAGCATAACTTCCTGACAATTCGTCAGAGGATCACCGGTAATTTCACAATCTGCTTCCGAATCCATTTTTGATTGATCAAAACTAACCCTGAATAAGACTGGATATTCGTATTTTTCAGGATCAATTACCTCTTTCTGCCAAGCCGGAGGTTTAATTTCTAAATGAACGAATTTATTACTTGTTGTGTTATTTGGAAACGTCTTTTTAGCATCATTTATAAAATTTACTTCTCCGCTTTCATAAGCCCTGGATTTAAAAATACCTGGATGCTGGACAAGATAAACCCCAGCTATCAAACCAATTATTAATATCAAAACCAAAAATATTTGAGTAGCACCTTTTTGATTGAAGTAAAGCATTGATTCTATTAAAGCATTATATTTAACTCAATGTCAAAAAACAGCTACTTTAATCTATACTTCTAATTCTACTCTGAACTGAATCATTAAAACAGCCAGCAGAAGCTGCCAGGAGGACATTGAATAAGAAATACATACAATCCAAACGGAACGACTACAGTAAGCAGGATACACACATAAAGCACAACGAAGAGGAACGGTTTATACATTGTTTCATTAAGAAAATAATAAAACGTTTTATCTGTTGGATCAGATAATTTAGGTATCTTAGTAGATATAGAATTTAAATATTTGACAGTAAGCGGGGGATATATGATTTTAGTCAATCCAAATACACCAAAGATAATACTAAAACGCAAAATGTCGATAAATAAAGAGTGCGTTTCGATAAATGGTTGGCCATTCAATACATTAACAATAAATTGAATGAATGCTGTGTCTGCAACATACAGCGGCATGGCGTACCAGAAAAATCTAAAAGCAGTCAGCACTATAATCAAAACCTTACTATCTGCAATATCTTTTCTGCTGACTAACGGGATTATCTCCCTCACAATGTAGAAGAGCGTGAATAAAAAAATAATTGCAAGGTCATTCCAATTCATTCCAATTCATTAGCATACTACAACAAATATTTATTTAAGTGTATATCTAAATAGGAAAAATGTGAAATATTACCAGCGGAAGTGAGAAAAAGCCCTATTGGCAGCTGCTTGGCGCTGTATATCTTCTTTTTTCTTAATTGCCAAACCGGTATTATTGGCGGCATCCTGTAATTCTGCTGCCAGTTTTTGGGCAAAGGAATGGTATTCTTTATTTGACCTGGATTTGGCACCGGCTAAAATCCACCTGATGGCTAATGCTTCTTTCCTATCTCCCCTGACTTCAACCGGTACTTGATACGAAGCTCCTCCCACCCTTCTCGGTCTCACCTCCATTTTTGGAGCAACATTAGTCAAAGCTTTCTCAAAAACCTCCACAGGTTCTTTTTTGGATTGCTCTTTAATTGTATCAAGAGCCTGATAAACTAATTTCTCTGCTACGGATTTCTTGCCGTCATTCATCACCTTATTAATAAACCTGGTCACCAACCTGGAGTTATAAATTGGGTCCGATAACAATATTCTTTTTTCTGCTTTCTTGCTTCTCATGTTACTGGAGTTGGTACAGGTGCAGCAGCCTTGGGCGCCGGCCCTCCTCCGCCTCTTTTAGTTCCATACCTGGATCTGCCTCTCTTCCTATTTACTACCCCTGCTAAATCATATTTACCCCTGACTAAGTGGTATTTTACTCCCGGCAAGTCTTTCACCCTGCCGCCCCTAACCAATACAATCCCGTGTTCAGCCAAAGAATGCCCTTCTCCTTGAATATAGGCCGTGACCTCTGTTCTATTAGACAATCTGACCCTGGCTACTTTTCTAAGAGCTGAGTTCGGCTTTTTCGGGGTCATGGTTTTAACCAAAGTGACCACTCCCCGCTTTTGGGGATTAAAAT
>CAZWTE010000054.1:0-7847 GCA_964637465.1 uncultured Gammaproteobacteria bacterium
ATAATGTCTGAAGCTTCTTTGGATACATCTGTCCCGATTTTACCCATGGAAACCCCAACTTCTGCCTGTTTTAAAGCCAAAGCATCATTAACCCCGTCTCCGGTTACAGCCACCACTTCTCCAAGGCTCTGATAAGCTTTAACAATCCTGAATTTCTCCTGCGGGGCAATCCTGGCAAAAATCCGCACACCGGAAATCCTTTGCAAAAGCTCTTCTTCATTAAGCTGGTTAAGCTGGAGACCTGTCATAATCTCATCGCCTTCTGACAACAACCCAATTTCCTCACCAACTGCGTTGGCCGTTAATTCATTGTCGCCGGTCACCATCACCACCGTAATCCCGGCCTTTTTTGTTTGCTCTATGGCCGCTTTGACCTCCGGCCGGACCTCATCCGCAATACCGACTAAACCCAGGAATTCATTATCTTTGGAAAACGCCAAAACCCTCAGTCCCTTTTTGGCCATCTTTTGATACTCAATTTCCCATTTTTGCCGTTCCGCTTCTGTCAAACCTGATTCACCCAACAAAACTTCCGGCGCACCCTTGGTATATTCGGTTTTAGCTTTACCTACTTGCCAAAAAGCGGTCATCTTTCTTGTTTCCAAATTGAAGGGGATTTCCTCAACTAATTTTCCCTCGGACTTTATTAAATCAATATCTTTACCCTGATCCTTTGCCCAAAGGAGCAAAGCCCCTTCAGTAGAATCACCCAAGACATCAAAACCGCCGTTATCCTCCTTAAGTACCAAACCGGCGCTGTTACAAAACACCGCGCATTTTAAAAGATCAGGGATTTTATTATCTTTGGCACTGACTTCTTTTACCCGCATCTCATTTTTGGTCAAAGTCCCGGTTTTATCCGTACAAATTACCGTGGCCGAACCTAGCGACTCAACAGCAATCATTTTCCTGACCAATGCCTTTTTCTTATACATACGTCTCATACCCATGGCTAAAATAATGGTCACAAAAGCCGGCAACCCTTCCGGCACTACCGCCACCATTAAAGCAATGCTGGATAAAAGCATCGAGGAAATGTCATAACCCTGCAAAATCCTCAAAAGAAAAATCATTACTGCCACAGCCACTGCCGCTATACCTAAAGTTTTACTCAAACCGACCAAAGATTTTTCAAAAGGAGTTTGCTCGTCCTCTACATCAGCCAGCTTTTCCGCTAAAGCCCCGAATTTAGTTTTAACTCCTGTCTGCATCACCACATATTTGCCGCGGCCGGATGTCACGGTTGTAGCAAAAAAGACCAAATTTTCCTCCTTTTTAGCAGATTTCTGCACCGGCAAGGATTCACCTGTTAAAATCGATTCGTTAATTTGTAAAACATGGCTTTCTAAAAGTTGTCCGTCTGCCGGAATTTTGTCGCCGGACTCCAGAATTACTACATCCCCGGGAACGATTTGAGAAGCGGGGATTTCCAGCTGCCTGCCGTCCCTTTCCACCCGGGCATACTCTACCTCCAGTTTCCGCAAGGCATCCAATTCCTTAGAGGCCTTGTACTCCTGCCAAAAACCCAAAAGCGTATTTAAAACCAAAATCCCGCCGATTAAAAAACTGTCTAATTTATCCCCGATAACCGCAGAAAGAATAGTGGCTGCCAGCAAAAGATAGGAAAGAGGATTTTTAACCTGCCGGATTAAAACTTCTAAAACAGAAGTGGTTTTTTTCTCCGGCAGCCGGTTCAAACCATATTTTTTTAACTGCTCAACAGCCTGATAAGAAGTTAATCCCTGTATCATGATAGTAGGTTAATTGGCACCACAATCAATAAAATCCCGGCTGTATTGAGTATATAAGTTAAAACCGCAATTTCCCGGTATTTTAAGCGCGAAACTCCCAGCATTACCAATCCTAATTCATCCGGCAAAGGAGAAGCTATGATAACCGCCCCTATAAAGGGGACCACAAAATCCAGGTGAAGTTTTTTCAGTAAGGCATTAATGATTTGAAGCCTTAGCCGCCCTGAAAAGGTGTTTAAACCATTTATTAAGCTCTGCCGGAAGAATTTGACTATCAGGAAATCCCCCAAAGCTGCTCCAAACCCGGCCAGCAGGGCTGTGAGGATTGGGTTATTCTCTTTGGCCAAAACCAAAAGCATGCCCACAGAAACAGGGGAGGTAAGAAACGAGGTATAAAATACTCCGGCCATTATTTCCGCCGCAAACCTTAAAGGCAAAACAGCATCAATTAAACCCTGAAGGTAACCGGTCTTAACCAGCCACCAGGCCAGGCTTAAACTTAAAGTAAAGAGGGAAGTCTTAATAATGAGATTTTTTTGGTCCTTGTCCACCAATATAGTTTAACAGATCGGGTTGACAGAATAAAAAATTTGGTTCACTATAAAGATGAGGGGGTGAGAAAATGCAAATTCTTATAGCCTTAATCTTAAATGCGGCGGCATTGCTGTTGACTGCTTACATCGTACCGGGATTCGCGGTTGACAATTTTACAACTGCCATCCTGGCAGCTATAGTTTTAGGGGTAGTAAATACCTTTATTAAACCAATACTGGGCTTTATAAGCACACCGCTCACTATTGTCACTTTAGGACTGTTTGCTTTTGTAATTAACGCAATAGTCCTGTTTATAGTTGCGGCGATTGTACCGGGCTTAAATATTGTAGGGTGGGTTCCGGCAATTTTGGGGGCAATTGTGTTATCGGTTGTTTCAACAATCCTTAATTCGGTATTTAAGGATCTGGGAAAGTTGAAGTTTAAATAATGGTATCACTTATTACCTGAATGGGTGTAGATTTGGGTGGTGGAAATATCTGCATGCCCCAGCATTTCCTGCACCGAGCGGATATCAGTCCCGTTGGTTAACAGGCCTGTCGCAAAACCATGCCTGAAGGTATGGGGCGTGGCTTTAACCGGAAGAGCTAATTGTTTAACATATTTTTCTACAATCCGCTCAATCGAGCGTGTAGTCAACCTCATTGTTTCACCATTGTCAGCCGGGTCAACCTTGCCCTGGAAACGGATAAACAAAGGCTTAAAAACATCTTTGCGAACTTCTAGATATTTTTCCAGCCACCCGCACGCGCCATCAGACAAAAACACCACCCGTTTCTTGCCGGCCTTACCGATAATCCCAAATCCCCGTCTTTGCAAATTAATAGCATCCCTGTTTAAACCGGCCAGTTCTGATACCCGAAGGCCGGTGGAAAATAAGGTTTCAAGTATTGCCCGGTCTCTTAAGCCGCCCTTTTTTGAACAATCAGGGACTTCCAGTAAGCTTTTCAAGTCACTCACATTCAATATTTTAAGCGGCCTGGCCTCGTTTTTTCCCAGTTCTACTTTTTCAGGTGACAAAGTTACAACATCAATCCTGACTAAATACCTCAAAAATGCCCTCAGGGCTATCATAAAATAGTTTTGAGTCACCCTTTTAAGGGGCTTTTTAGTCTTGGAATCAGTCCGCCTGGAAAGATACAACCGGTACTTCCTTACCAAATTAAGATCAATATCTTTTGGATCAATGTCTCCTGAAAATTCCAAAAATCTTTTAAGATAATGGCCGTAGTTGCGGATAGTCAATTGTGAAGCATGACGCTCAAGCTCCAAGTATTCCAGAAAATCAGTAATAAGCGCAGAAAGAGCAGCCATCTACAAAAGGGCTAATCCTAAAACTCCCAACACAGTCAAAACTACACCAAAAATAGCCAAAGTAAAGGTTAATTGCGGTGTACCGGGGCCTTTGCCCGTCCTGTCAACCACCTGATCAATGGTTTTAGGTTGACCTGCCGGAGTTGCTGTAACATATCCTCCTTGACCTGCCGGTACCGGGGAAGTTGTTACAACTTGGCTGCCGCAAGTCCCGGTCCCGATAATATAATTCCCGTTAACTACCGAGTTTAACACGTCTACCACTGTTGTCCTCTCCACCACATTGGAATCCCGGGTATTGGCTTTATCTTGAGAATTAAAATCAAACTTAACCTCGGTCATACCGGTTGGCGCATTGCTTTGGACTGTAAAATTGACCGTTGCCAATAATCCTTTGCCGGAAAATGGTTTATCCACAGAAGCAAGGCCGGAAATAGTAATCCTGCCTGTTTGCGGATCAATATTGTTTCCCGGATAATCCGGATAAATTGTCCCTTTAGTAATAGCAGCGGCATTCAAACGTGAGGAATCATAAATTAAAATGGCATCAGTCCCGTCTGTCTGGGATGAGCCTGTATCAAGGTTAATATTAACGGAAAAACTGCAGCCCTTGTTAAATGTCCCGCCGGCCGGATCCAATGATAAAGTAGCTGTCTGGGCAAAAACGCCGGCGGGAAAGCCGGCTATAACAGTCAGCATTGTTATAATAATTATAATTTTCATCTGACCTCCAATTCTAAATTATCAACAGTATCTAAAATATTCAGCACCGTAGATGATTCTACCAAATTAGAAAAAACCGTAGATCCTTTCTGGAAATTGATTATCAAAGATGTTTTTCCCGGGGATTTAGTCCTAAAATTAATGGCGGCAAATTGTCCCTGGCCGGTAAATCCGCTTTTTAAGCTGCTGATCCCGGAAATGGAAATTAAACCTTTTTCGGAATCCACGCCCATAAGCGGATACTCATCCATAATTTTCCCTTTAACCAATCCTGCCTGCGTTGCCTCAAAAACCTTAGGATCATATTGAACAATTAAATCAATTCCGGAAACTTCCTTTGAGCCTGTATCCACCATGACAGAAACCGGAATTACTTCCGCCACATTATAACTTGCTTTCGGCGCCTCTAAAGACATCCTGCCCATTCTTTGCTGAACCGGAGCCTGAAACACGGATTGGGGAGTAACCGGTAAAGTCAAAGTTTTAACAGCATATACGATTTCCCCCAAAAGTATAAACCCTAAAATTGCGAAAATGATCCGGGGGCCGGCAAAGAATTGTTTAAATTTATTAAAATTGTCCATAATTATTTTGTACTACAATTATCAACTTTTTACCAGTCATAACTAATCCGCATCAACTTGCAGGTGATGCACTTGGACTAGGGCTGGCTTTTGGGCTGGAAGAAGGGCTGGGGCTTGGGGTAGAGGGGACTATACATTTTCCACCAGCATCAGGCCGGCTGCTTTCCAATATACACACATACGCCTCCGGGCATTTAACACCGGCTATGCCTCCGCAAAAAGGCACAACCGGAGCACCAGGCACCGGCTCCGGATTGTCTGACTGGCCAAAATCATACCTCATACAGGCCCAGTCAATCGAATTAACCCGGCCGTCCTTATTAAAATCCCCTGACCTGTTTCCGGCATCCTGGGCAATAATCCATTGGCGGTTTAACTCTGATTTATCCAAAGCATTAATTACCCCGTCTCCGCCGTCAGCCGGGAAAATATCACCAATCGGCAAAACAAAGTTGGGGATATTGGTGGAGCCGCTTTGGGCCGTAAAGGGAACGGTTTTACGCAAAGACTTTGGCGCCTTAAGTGACAAAATATAGTTTTTGCCTGCTTCTAATTTTTGGGTTAAACCCTGAATAATACCATCCCGGCTAATTTTGACTTTTTCTTTTGCCTTGGTACCCCCGGCGAATGAACCCGCTATCACCAAATCCACATTTTCCGTATCATGGGAAGAAGGCGCCCGACAGAACACTTTAGCTCCTAAAGAAAGCTGGGAAACGGCGCTGCACCGGCCTTCATTGGATGCCTGGCCATCCGTATTTTTCAAAACCACCGGCAATGATTCTCCTTCAGGGGTATTGCTTGGCCAAAGCGCCTGGACGGCATCATTATTCCAGGATTTGATTTGCAAATCCGACTCGCCGCTTTTTATTAACCCCTTGGTGGCCCCAAAGTTCTGGCCGGTCAAATTAACAACGGTATTACTGCCTTCAAATTTTAGAAAACAGCTGGTAATTTTCGGATCAGCCCCCAACAATTTTATTTGGACATTATGTCTTTCCTTTTTACCATTGGAATCCAAAAACTCTACCCAAATAAACTTCTGTCCCGGGGTTTTATCCTTAAATTCGAAGTTAAGCGTTACCGGCGCACTGGTATAATCCTGCCAGGCAGCTGCATCTAAATCAGCCGGATTCTCCGCAATCCTGAATTTGTTGGTAGTAGCAGAAACAGGGGATTGAGTAGGAACGGTTGTCGGAGCAGCAGTGGAAGTACCGGAACCGGTGGTAGTTACAGTTCTTTGGGTAATCAATTTACCTTTACATGCCCTAACTTTATATTGTTCACTCAGACAAGCTTGATCAGGACAGGTATAGGCAGTTTCAAAAAGACCAAACTCTTTAGTGACACCTGGACTTGCCATCCAAGGCAAGCCACCACTGGGGGGCACCCTGGGAAGCAAACCATCAGGAAACAACGTTTTTCCTTTTGGATCACTGCCTCCGGCAGCCACCAGTTGCCATGTTGGACTTCCTACATCACGCACACAAAGCTCCGCTCCCACATAATTACAGCCGCTTTGGCCTGAAGCAACAACCCCGCTGTCAAAACATTCCTTTAAACCCTGCCAGGATACGTTTAAAGCAACTTGCGGATTTGCACCGGAATAAGCACAATTTGAGTTTCCCTCGCAATTAATTGCTCCTCCCGGCGGATTCTTTACAGCCATTTGCAAACATTTGGCCCCGCCGTCAAAGTTACCAAAACACCAGTTAGTGCTATCTGCACTATGTTTGGTAAGGACATAGGCATCACCTGACTGCTGACAACCGGCATTGCTGTTACATGACCTGCTACAATCAGCTTTCCAGGACATGCCCGGATAACTAACAGAGGTGCCCGGCGGATCATCCTGACAAGCATTAGCACCGGCAGCGCTGGATTTACCAGTAGTTCCTGTTTGGGGAACAGTTGGCGTAGGTGCCGCAGTGGGAGCTGTTGCAGGGCAGACTACTTCTACGCACTGCGTACTGTAATTACACCAAATTTTCCCATCCGGATCGGTCCGAAGATAATTAGTATATCTTTTACCTTTACAGGCGCGCTCATCTAAACATTCAACCGTATTGCTGCCGTTTATTTCTAAATTGGCATTACAAAGTTGTGCTGTTCCGGCTCCGGAACTTTCTGCCGGAGTTCCACCTCCTGACGGATTTCCACCGCCTCCACTTGCTGGCTCTACACACTTTCCATTACCATCGCATTCTTTTCCAGATCCGCAGGAATTTCCTTTAGGTATATTAAAAAATCCACACCCTTCTCCTTTATAATTAGGATCGCAGGCTGGTATTTGACAATCAGTACCACCTGAACAGTCAGAATCTTTTTGACAAGTGCGCACTGCGCACGGTGCGTCTTCCTGTACTATTTTCTTCCCACCAAAGCATCTGTAAACATATTGACGCCCTGAAGTACAACCTATTGATGGCCAAGTTTCGCCCTCTAAACGGCCATCGCAAGTGGATGAAGTAGACGTACACTCTCTTCCTCTTTTCGTAGTTGTTGTAGCACCATTCTGACAAATATATTCAACTTGGACATCATTCTCGCAATCTCCCCACCAGGTTGTACCGCTTTCATGATAACCACCGGCTTGATCAAGACAACTGTTTCCTTCGCTAGCTCTTGACTTGATAATTTGCCTTTCCTGGGCCAGTTTGATGGTCGCAGGCAAACTTAAAAGGATTAAACCGAGGATAATTAATCCAATAATAGTCTTTTTATCTTTAAAAAAATCAGGAAGATTTCTCATTATCTACCCGGGCCTCCTGGACAAGTAAAACTACCTCCGTCAATCCTTCTGTCAAAAGGTCCGGTATTAGGGATAGCCTGGACACCCCAGCCATAAGGAGCACCGGAATCAATCATTGCGATATAAGTAGTACTAGGCACATTAGGCGGGATAAAATCTCCGCTCTCTGCT
>CAZWTE010000055.1:0-4180 GCA_964637465.1 uncultured Gammaproteobacteria bacterium
CTGGGATGGTTTTTTCCATTTTTCAGAATTTATCGCCAGTTCTTGCGAGGATACTGAATTTCAGGATCATTTTGCTGATGCAGTTTTGCTTGATAAGCACGGAGAAACAATGCTGGCGCTGGAAGAATTTTCCCAAGATGATGGAATCTTTTGGAGATATGGTGAGAAATCTGTGGATACGGCTACAAAGGCTAAAATTGCTGATTTGCAAAGATGGCAAATAAGAAGAAGAAAAGAAATTGAAAAAAGCTTGATGTCAAAAAAACTGCGGCAAATGGATGATTTATTAAACCTTACTCTTGATCAACAAGGAAATATTACCGGATATGGAGTACCCAATCATCCTGCCTTTCAAAGATTAAAAGAAAAATACGATCTTGAAGATGCGGAGGATAAAGCGAAAAATAATGGTCATATTTTAGATGCTGATGGAAATCATACAACCGAAGAACGTTGGCACGAATATTGCAAAAAAGCTTTACTATGGCAGCAAACAGGCGAGTTCGGAGATCCGAGAGAATTAGAACGGGTGACATTCCAGCATCCCCTAGCCAGAGTTTTAAGGCCGGTTGGATACGAAGATGCGCAAGGCAACGTAACAGCAGTCGATGAACTTTATGATATGTTCGAAAACGATTCCCGGATTAATACAGATAATGCTTACAAGCGGGCAAAAAGAAGAAGAATCAAAAATACTCTCGATAAAGCAGAAAAAGTTGCCCGGGCATTTTTGGTAGATTCAATGTCTGCTCTGGCATGGTTTACTCCAGAAGTTAGAGACGAAAACGATGTTGTCGATACTACTAAGACCCAAGAAATGGTTGATAAATTTAATGCATTTTTGGTGCCTGCCGGAGAACCGCCTATTACTGCAACAGAAACAGTCCCTTATAAAAAGTTGCATCGGGTAATAATGCAAGCTCTTTTAAGAGAGGATCAAGCTAAGTTACCAGCCAAGAGGCGGTTTAAATTCCATTATCTTTTAATGAAAATGGGTTTCGATCTTGATATGCCTACTTATGCCGCCTGGAATCTAGGATCGCATGATACTGGAAGGCCGGCTTTTATGTTGGATGGAGTTTATAGAGATAATCAACCTGGCGGATTAGCAGAAGCATTGAAAGCCTCAAAAAATCTTGGGTTGGATGAGAAAAACACGGGAGCAAAGTGGGCGGAAGACGAAAGAAGGATGCACCTACTGATGCAATTGGTAATCAGACAAATGTTTCCTAAATATTTTAATTATCCTGGACATGATACGAGGGGAGCAGGAGTAAAAGATATTAGGAATATTCTTGATCCTATTTATGGTATTTCAGCCCGTACTAGTTGGATTAGTGATTTAACTCCTTATTTACTGATGGGTGAGCAGGATCCTGCTAAAGATTATGGTGGTACAAGGTCGCCTGTCAGGCAATGGTTAGGTTTGGTGAAAGGGGGAGATGAGGTAATTTTTAGACAGACCGGATATGCGGGGGTAATTGAAAGCCCAAGAGATATGGAAGCTTGGGTTAATAGGTTTAAAAAGGTTGTTGAAAAGTATGAAGGCATGACTAAGGGTGGCAAAGAAGGTGGCCCCGCAATTTTAAAAGCCGGACCATTTTCAGGGATGTTTTTATGGCGGGACTATAGTATGGGAGGGCTTGGACAAAATGGTAAATATGTAAACGATCATTCTTCCGATAAAATGTATGCAATAAATAAGCCAGACGATGCTTTATGGGATATGACAGAAGCAAATTTTGCCGCCGGTATTAAGCTCGCCGGGAGTACGGCGGGTCCTCTTGCTGCATTTATGAAACAAACTGTAGAAAGTACTTTTGGGCGAAATCCGGAGTCTGCGAAATTTATAAATACTTTGATGTGGTATGCTGTTAGTAAATGGATGGATACTAGCCCAGAGTATAGGCAAAAGCCAGGTTACGCTGTTGATGGAAATTTGCATTTAGCCAGGCATTTTATCCATACATTTTTACAAGAAGAGGAAGGTTTGATTTATTCTGATGAAGAATGGGATCAAATAATGCTGGGATTTGTTAAAGAGGCAGACGGAACTCGAGTAACTAGATATAACGTAAGAAATAATAACGGTGTGGAGGAGGTCGAAAAAGAAATTAAAGATGATAATGGCAAAGTTGTTGGTGCTAAATGGGTTAGTGGTATGGTTGAAGAAGGTCTGATAGATTCTTTCCCTAAAGACTTAAGGAATAAGATATTAAATGGAGAAGATAAAGAAATACAAGGGAAAGATGAAAATGGGAACCCAAAGATAGTAAAGTATAAAGATTACTGGTTGCCTTTCGGTCTAAGCTCAAAGTATCCGGAAACTATGCTTAACTACTATCAGGACAAAGCTTCGGTAAGGAAAGATTATAAGGGTGCACTTTCTCAATTTAAAGCCAGAAAAAAGGTTACTTGATTTTAGGCTTAAAAGGAATTATTTATCGGCCGACTCCACCTGATCCGCTACCACGCCTAAGAAGAGATTGTCCTAGTTGCCAACCTCCAGGTTTAGTAGTAAATCGTTTTACATTGCCTTCTTTATCAAGAAGGTATGTTGATTCTCCTCCAATACCTGTCGCTAAGGACTGTGCTGAGCCTTGGATAGTACTGGGAACCCGGCCTGCATAACCTTGTCCGGCTCTCATACTACCACTGATTTCCTGGCCAATCATTTGTCCGGCCTGTCCGGCTCTGCCAACAGCTTTGATTACTATATCCGGAATACTGGGTAAGGCCACCAAAGCACCAAAAGCTAAAATGATATTTATAAAGTCCAGATCCATACCCCCGAACAAAGGAAAGCTTGAAGTATCGGTTATGCGGCTTGCTCCTTGGGCGGCGTATGCAGTAGGCACAAAACTACCATTCTGTCTTTGATCTAGATGAGCGATCTTGAGCGGACCGAAAGACTCTCCCAAGATAAAGGCCACAAAATAGAATACTGCTATTACCACCGGAAATACTAAAACATTGGCTAACATATTAAGTATCCAGCCCGTGGCAATTCCTTGTCTTCCGGGTAAGGCGGCAACAAGAAGTTGGAATGGAGCGCTAAATGTTAAGAAGATAATGGTTAGGTAGCAATTAACTAAACGCAGAAGTAATTTTAGCATTGCATAGAGCAATACGAACATGGCGACAAAAGCCAAGAGCATTCCCAAAATGGCTGTCGGATCATTGGCGGTAGCGCCGGCTCCTATAAGCCCTATGATTGGTCCTACAAACTGTCCTATTACTGGGATGGCCTGACCTGGCTGGGATGTAAATTGATAAGCTAGTAATCCTGCAAAAAATCTTAATCTTCCCTGAATTTCATCACTAAATGTATAAAATACCGTCGCCAAAGCATTTTGCGCTTTATCTTGGGTAACTATGCCGGCAAACTGGCTGAATATACTTAGACTGCTTGTGGTTGAAATTTGTTTTGATAAGTTTAGTTGGTCAGCAAATGCGGGATCCTCTAATTTTCCCTGAGCTGCTGCGAAATAGTAACCCACCACGTTTGTTCCCACAAAGGCCATATCAGAAATCAGGCCGGCAAAAAAGAAAGAGAAAGTGATCATGATGAGGCCAATAACCAATCCTGGCAAAGCTGCCTGGGCCGTGATGACTGTTTGGGGATTAAGTTTATTCCTAAACATGACCATCAGTCCTACCACCAGGAAGATTAAAATTAAGGCTAAATAGGAAATATTTCGGGAGACTTGCCAAAGGGTTAATATAGGGTTTAAAACCGCTGCGCCGGATCCGCCTACCCCCTGGGCATTGGCTTCTTTTACAATCCCCAAGCCTTGTCCAACTGAAGCCAGGTAATCCACTGTCCTGACCGGCGGATTTTGGTATAACAACCCGATTAAATTGGTAGTGGTGCCCAAGACCCCTCCGGAGGTGTTGACTTGGGACAACACCGGTACTCCCTGCAGCACCCCCTGGGCATTTTTGGTCATCTGGTAAGTCAAACAAGGCTGGCCGATGACTGATTGCCCAATGGCTAAACAGGAAAAAGTATGGAATAAATTATGTACCACCAGGTCGGTATAGAGAGGGGAGACAGTAGATACAGAAGAGGGTATAGGGTATAGGGTATAGGGTATAGCAGAAGCAACAGGGGAGGCAGGAGTTTGTGCGAATGCAGGCAAAGGAGCTAATAACAAAGAGCTAATAATAAGTAGAAAGG
>CAZWTE010000055.1:4190-7823 GCA_964637465.1 uncultured Gammaproteobacteria bacterium
CAAAAATTCGGGCAAACATTTTTTCTGGACTCTAGACTCTTGCGACTAGACTCTATTTATTACAGTAAAACAACCAGCCGTTTTTTGCAACTGCTAAGGTCACGGTTTGCAAAAATCAAAGCCTTTTGTTATATCCCCGCACAGTTTTTTAATATCAAATACAGTTACATCTATCCCGGTAAAACCGGCAATCAGTTGCAGGAGCAGCCAGGCAATGGCCAAAAAAACCACTCCCAAAAGGGCCCAGGTGAGGGTTAAATGGGCTGCCTGCACCGCTTTTGGTTCTCCTCCGGAAGTCAGGTATTTAATCCCGGCCATGACCAGTAAAACCAGCATAACTATAAACCCCAAGCCCGCTACTAAGGAAATGACATTTCCAACCATATTCTCCAATTCATTAAGTCCGGCCGGGCAAGGGCCGAATTTAGGGTCTTTAGGGTCACAAGTCGCAGCAGAAACAGGATAGGGAAAAGTTAAAAGTAAAAAGTTAAAAGTAAAAAGGAAAAAAAGAAAAGTTTTCGAAAGAAAACCACCATAATTTTGAATTTTGAATTTTGAATTTTGAACTTGCATGACTCTATCATTATTCCTTAATCTGAAATTAAATTCAATAGTTTAGAGGACAAGCACCAGATTGAATTAGCCGCCTGTTGCACCGGGGTCTGGACTGGGGATAACAAGATTGTTAAGATTTAATCCTACAAACTGAGCCAGCACTCTGGCTAAGGCAAAAGCTACAGCTAATATAACTAAGCCGATCAAGGCATTTAAGATTCTATTTCTCGCCTTACCGACTGCCTCCTTATCTCCGCCGGAAACTATCCATTCGTACGCTCCCAGGATTAACATAACCAAGACAATTAAAACAGCGGCCGCAAAGGCCAGGGTCAATATATTATTGATGGCATTCCCAACAGTCTTAAAGCCTGTGTTTGGGCCCGGGCTAATTGTTATAGTAGTCTGGGCGAAAGCCTGAACCGGTGTTAAAAGAGAAACTGCTGCAGAACCAATGAATGCTAATTTTTTCATTTCTAGCTTAACTATTCCATATCCTAAACTGCTTGTCAAGACCCTGAGCGTTCATTAATAACTAGCGCTGGCCGCGTCTGCGGCATTCTTCATCAGGGTCTTTAATATCGTTACCGGCACCAATCTGAGAGCCATTAACACATTGGATTAAATAAACATTCCCATTGGCATCCCTGATGAATTTGGCATTTTGACCGATAAAAAATCTGAAGCCGGTAAACTGGCCGAAAATTGCTATGATTGCGAAAGCGATAGCAAATAAAATAATGCCGATGATGGCATTAATGATCCTTTTTTGGGCAGAGGCCAGTTGTTCCTTATCCCCGCCTGAAGTCATCCACTGGAATGCCCCCCAGAGTATCATAAAAAGCAGCACTATAGCGGCAATGGAAAAAAAGAGGGCTATCCCGTTAGATAAAAACTGGCTGATGGCTCCGGCTCCGGTAGGGTCTTTCTCAAAAAAACCTTTTAAAGGATCAGGAGCGTCAATTTTGCCAAAAGTTTTCTCCACAGCCGAGGCAGGCTGACATTTGAAAAGAGGTCTATTTGTTTCGGTATTAATGATAGGCTTGCCGGTAGCTGTATTAATAGCAGGTTGACAAGTATGTGCGGTTCCTGCCGAGTTTTTTCTGCAAATTTGTCCTATCTGACATTCTAAACCAGGTTCTATGCCGTCATCAGCAAAAACAATAGTAATGGTTGATACAAAGAAAATACCGGCTATTAATAAAAAGAAGATTCTTTTCAGCATTGAAGTATTCTAAAAATATATTACCACAAATTGACACAGTCATCCCGTATTGAATACGGGATCTATAAATTTCATACATATTCATACATAGCTCTTACTTTTTTTACATTCTTCTAAATTATTTAATAAATATACTCTCTTTGGAAGACTATAACGTAACCATGAGAGGTATTGAAAGTCTTGAGGGAAAATTAGCCGGGGCAAAGGAACGGTGTGAGTCTACGGTCAAGGGATTTGCTTTGGTAGCCGAACGTTATCACCCTAGGGTAACAAAAACTCTATTAACTACAGGTGGTGCTTTGCTCGTTGTATACGCATTAAACTTTGGAGCAGATCAGGGTATTAAGCCGATTAATGTTGAAGCCGGCACTCAAGGAATTATTCCGCCTACCGCCACCCCCTTTTCGCCGCAGCCCAGGATAATTATTCCATTTCAGCCAAAGCCGACACCTGAAAAAGATGATGTTGTAATAGTCAGGCCGGAAACGGTTAAGCCTGAAGTGTGCAAGCCTGAAGTGGTTAAGGTTCCGGAGCCGGTCTATATACAAGTACCTGTTGAGCCTAAACCTGATCCTAATATAATAAGTTTACATAGAAACGATTTTAATAATTTTGTTGAAGAAAGAGCTAAAATAATTGCTGAAGATAAGCTTAGGGAAGTTAGGCAAAAATCGGATGCAGATATTAAGACTGCAGAAGCAGCTCAACAGAAAGCAGAGGCAGAGGCAAAAGATGCTCGAGCAATTGCAGAAGATGCTAAAAAATGGAGGTTTGATTGGTGGTCAGGCTTGCTTGGTGGGATTGCGGGGTTGGGTGCGGGGGCAACGCTTTTTACCAGAAGGACAGTAGTGCATTATTTGCATAAACATGGTCATATCCACATTCCTCCTCCGCCACCGCCTCCGTAGTCTTTCCTTAAGTTTCAGAATAACAGGGGATTGGTAATCCCAAACAAATTAGATAACAGAAACTGCAAAATCAAAAAAGCAAAGATTAAGATAATAAAACCAATGATGGCGTGGGTAATCATGTTTCTGGCCCCGGCCACTTCCTCTTTATTGCCGCCTGATTTTAAGAAATTAAAGGCTCCCCAAAGAAAATAGATGACTACTAATGTTGAGGCAACAGAAAACAGCGGCATAACCAGCTGGCTGGTGGCCTGGCCCAGAGATTTAAGATCCCCAAAGCCGAATTGCTCACCAATATTAACTGCCGCATAAACAGGAGAGGATAAAGTAAAAAGTAATAAGTAACAAGTAAAAAAAATAACAGTTTTCTTTAGAAAACTTCCATACTTTTGACTTTTGACTTTTGACTTTTGACTTTTCATTAGAATGGCAACCCTCCTCTTCCCGGCGGGAATATTTGCGCCCCGAATTTAGCCACAAAAAAGGCCAGTAAGGTAATTAAGAGTCCCATGATAGCCCAGGTAATCCTGGCCCGGGCTTTGGCCAGGTCCTCTTTTTTGCCCTGGGCCAAAATATAAGCAAAAGCCCCCCAGATTAAAAAATAGAAAGCCAGAAAAATGGCAATATAAAACACAATATTAAAAAGGGGAGTCAAAAAATCCCCTAAAGTTTTAAAATCAGTTGCCCCGGGCAGCCGGCTGGCCACCGGATTGGGACAGGCCTTGGAGCTAACCGGGCTGCACTTAAAGATGTCTTCTAATCCAGGAATCATAGTTAAATTTCTAATTTCTAATTACTAAATAAATCTCAATGTCCAAATGACAAATTAGATATTTCGTCATGAGACATTAATTAAGTTAATTTTATTACTTATTTTACTTTCTTATAAATTGAGTTAAATATCAAGTTTAATTCTTTAGCTTCTTGCCATAATAATCTTGCTTC
>CAZWTE010000056.1:0-7629 GCA_964637465.1 uncultured Gammaproteobacteria bacterium
CTGATACGGTAATTTCTCTCCAGAATTCTATAACCCCGGCTCTTAAGATATTGACAGGCAATATTCTCACCATGATTACCTGTGATTTGTTTAGACATTGAGGAACCTGTCTAAATTAAATGACTTTCTGTGTATCCTTGTCAAACTGTATTTTTTAATAGCCTCCTGATGTTGTTTTGTGCCATAGCCCTTGTGTTTGGCAAAACCATACATGGGATATTTTTTGTGCAAATTTTTCATTAGAACAAAGTCCGCTTGCGCTGATTTTTTAATCAATTCTGCCATCTTTTCCAATCCTCATCCAGTCCACATACACGAGCATAGCCAGTGTTCCAGAGTTTTTTCTCAATATCGAGGGTGGGAGTTATCATGAAATAACTATCATTATTTATTTTGTCTGACAGCTACTATACCCTAACCGCGCTTTTACCAGTCAAATCCCTGAGGTAATATAATTTGCTCCTTCTGACTTTTCCGGCTTTTTTCTTTATATCAATTTTAACAATAGAATTTGAGTCCAGCGGCCAGGTTCTTTCAACCCCAATCCCGCCGGCGCCGATTTTACGGACAGTAAATGTTTTATTAACATCCCGGCCTCTAAGCCTGATTAAAATGCCTTCAAATACCTGAATACGGGTTTTTTCACCTTCAACTACCTTATTATGCACCCTGATAGTGTCACCAATATGCAAATTTTGCTCACCAGCCTGCGCTGAAATCATTGGGAAATATTAACATAAGCTACGCAATTTTAAAAGAGCCTTCACCTAAAATTTGCTGGATCAGATCCTGCAGGGGTTGGACCGGGTCAATAGAAAAAGGCAAGTCCATTCTTTTTAAATTACCATCACTACCGAACAATAATAATGCCACCGGCATTTTGCCGGGAAAACCCCGTAAAGTCCGGTTCACATTTTGCAAAACCGAAACTTCCGCCCCCTTAGGGATGGAAATTTCCACCCATTTTTCCTCTGCAAATGCAGAATCTATTGCATCGGAACCTGCCGTAATTAAATCCGGATCAAAAAGATTAATCTTTTCCACAATTAAAGATAATTCCTCTTCTCTTTTATCCACCCGGCCGTTTATCAAAACCACAGAATCAGGAATTAAGAAATTTTTACAACTTTCATAGGTTTTAGGAAACACTACCACTTCAAGAGATTTAGTACCGTCAGAAATTTTCAAAAATGCCATTTCTGCAGCAGTCTTTTTGGTTAAAACCTTCTTAACGGATAATATTACCCCGCCGAGCTTTAAATTTTTCCCCACATGTTCATCACTTAAAATAGACAAATCATGGGACACAAACTTACTTAACTTCTTTAAAGTAGCAAGATAAGGGGGCTCGTGCAGGTAAAAACCTAACAGCTCTTTTTCAAATACCAACAATTGCTCAAGCGGCATTTCTTCTATTTCAGGTAATTTAATTGTCATTATTCCCAAACCATCCTCGCCCTCAAACAAGGATACTTGCCCGGATAATTTATTTTTGTTTTGCTTGTGGGCTTCTTCCAGACACTGGTCTAAAATTAAAAGCTGGGCAGCCCGGCTGCCCAGGTGATCCAAGGCTCCGGCCTTAATTAAGCTTTCTAAAGTTTTCCTGTTAACCAACCTGTTATCGACCCGGGAACAAAGGTCAGCCAGCAGGACAAATTCCCCATCTTTCCTGGCCAGCAGTATTGATTCAATAGCGCCCACCCCAACGTTTTTGACAGCGGACAAGCCAAACCTGATACCTTGCTTCAACCGGTTATCTACTCCGGTCAGCTGCCTTTCTAATTCCTCCTTACTTAGTTCCTTCAGCATCTCCAAAGTAAAACCAACCTTGGATTTATTCACATCAGGCGGTAAAACCACAATCCCCAGCCTTTTGCACTCCTCAATAGCCGCGGCAATTTTATCCGTATCCCCTGATTCAGCCGTCATCACTGCCGCCATAAATTCCACCGGAAAGTTACCTTTCATATAAGCTGTCTGGTAGGCAATCATGGCATAGGAGGCAGCATGGGCTTTATTAAAACCGTACGCCGCAAAAGGAGCAATCATGGCAAATAATTCTTCGGCTTTGTCGCGCTTCATACCGTTTTCAATACATCCTTCAATAAACTTGCCTTTTTGTTTAGCCATTTCAGCCGGATTCTTCTTACCCATAGCTTTTCTAAATTTATCAGCCTCTTCCCAGGAATATCCGGCAATGTTAATGGCGGTCAGAAGCACGTCATCCTGATAAACCAATAAGCCCCTTGAGGCTTCAGTATAACCTTTCATCGGGGAATCAAAAAATTTCACTTTTTTGGGATGATGCTTTCTGGCAATATATTCCGGGATTACCCCCATTGGCCCGGGCCGGTATAAAGCCACCATGGCCTGGATATCAAAAATGCTGGATGGTTTAAGCTCGGTAACATACCGGGTCATTCCCGAACCCTCCAGCTGAAAAATACCCATCGTTTCCCCTTTGGCCAACAGACCAAAGGCTTTTTTGTCATATAAGGGAATCTTATTCAAATCAACGCTGATTCCCCGGTTTTCACGGACAAATTCCACTGCCTTGCCCAAAATTGACAAATTCCTGATACCTAAAAGATCCATCTTAACCAAACCAATCCCGCCATACTCATCTACCAAAGAAAACATGTCATATTGGGACACTAACTTATCGCCTTTGGATTCTCTTTGCAGGGGGGCAAAATTGGTAATGTCTTCCGGGGCAATTACGATACCGGCAGCGTGGACTGAAGCATGACGGACCGTCCCTTCGATTTTAACAGCCAAATCCAATAACTTCTTAACCTGTAAATCATTCCTGTATAAGGCAAACAGCTCCGGCACTTCCTTAATACTGCTCGTCAAAGGCTTGTGGAACCCCTGGAAGGGAGGCGGTACTAGTTTAGCAATCCGGTCCACTTCCCCATAAGCCATCCCCAATACCCGGCCAACGTCCCGGATCGCCGCCCGTCCCATCATGGTTCCATAAGTCACAATGTGGGCTACTTTATCCTCGCCGTATTTATCAATCACGTATTTAATCACCTCATCCCGCCTGTCATCAGCAATATCAGCATCAATATCAGGCAAGGTTGGCCGGTAAACCGTCAAAAACCTTTCAAAAGGCAACAGATAATCAAGCGGGTTTAGGTTAGTCACTCCCAAACAATATAAAACCAGCGAAGCGGCTGCCGAACCCCGGGTATTAGTAATAATCCCCCTTGCATGAGCCCATTCCATAAAATCAGACACCACTAAAAAATAATCCGCATAGTTTTTTTTCTCAATTACTCCTAATTCATATTCCAAACGCTCTTTTACCTGCTTTGCCAATTCTAATTTACCCTCCGTTTTTTGGTAAGTTAATTCCCGCAAATATTCCATTGAAGACTTACCCCCCGGGGTATCAAAAACCGGAAAATGGGCCACCCCCAGGGAGATCTCCAAATCTACCTGGCCGGCAATTTTGGCTGTATTTTCTAAAGCTTCGGGTAAATCAGCAAAGTCCTGCAACATTTGTTCAGGGGATTTCAGGAAATAATCAGGGGTATCAATCATCCTCAGCCTTTTGGTTTCCGACAGCAGCTTGCCCGTCTGCACGCAAAGCAGGGCATCCTGGGCTTCGGCATCCTCTTTTTTGACATAATGGCAGTCATTGGTAGCCACAACCGGCACGCCTAATTTTGGGGATAATTCTTTAATAACCTGGGTGGTTTGGTTTTGGATATCCAAAAGTTCCCGCAAATCTTTTTTGACTGCTTCATCTGCCGCAGTTTCTAAATTTTGCTGATAGGGGTGTTTTTGGGCTTCCAGGTAAAAATTGCCTTCACCGAAAATCTCCAGGTAATCCTTAATCACCTCTTCTGCTTTCTTTAGATCTTTACCGTTAAAAGACCGGATAAATTCCCCCGCCGGGCAGCCTGATAAAGCAATCAAACCTTCATGGAATTGTTTCAAAAGCGCCTTATCCACCCGGGGACGGTAATAATAACCCTCTTTGTGGGCAATGGTGGTTAACTTCATTAAATTCAAATAACCCTGGTAGTTTTTGGCAATAACGGTTAAGTGGTATGGCTCAGTATCTACCTTGCCTTCTTTGTCTTTGTGGGACCTTTTGGCCACATACATTTCCACTCCGATGATTGGTTTTATTCCGGCTTCCTTGCAGGCTTTATAAAATTCAATTGCCCCATACATTACTCCATGGTCAGTAATACCTAAAGCCTCCATGCCCAATTCTTTGGCAGTTTTAACCATCTCAGGGATCTTAGATAACCCATCAAGCAGGGAATATTGGGTATGGTTATGAAGATGGACAAACCTTGGCATTTGCACTGGATATTCTAACAGGCCAGTAGGGGACTATTTCAAGAGTCTTTTTAAGATTGGCGTTAATTTAGCCACATCCGCTTTGCCCAGAGATAACTTCATTACTCCGCCGATTATTGCCTGCAAAGCTGCTTCCTTACCTGCTTTGTAATCTGCAGCAGATTTTCCGTTTTCTTTTATTGCTTGTTCAGCCAATTTTGTTAGTTCAGCCTCATCTTCAATAATTCCCACCTTTTTACCTTTTAGTTCTTCTATAATTTGTGTCGGCAAAACATTTTCTATATCAACTTTCTTGTTAATAATGAAATTAGCAATTTGGATTGCATCTACACTATGTTTTTTGCCATGTTTTACTGTATCCTCAAAATAATTAGCCAATTCCCTGGATTCAGTTAAAATTACAGCTTGGGAAACAGATAAGCCATATTGTTTTTGAAATCTCTCTTTTTTCTCCCATGGAAGTTCCGGCATTTCTTCCTTAATTCTTAATTCTAAATTCTTGATTCTTAATTCCGGCAGATCCGGTTCGGGAAAATAGCGGTAATCATGAGCCTCTTCTTTTGACCTTTGTAAATATGTACACTTTTTGTCTACATTCCAGCCCCGGGTTTCCTGGAAAATCTTTTCTCCGTCCTCTAATGCGGCAATTTGGCGTTTAATCTCATATTCAATAGCCGCTACCATAAACCTAAAACTGTTAATGTTCTTTAGTTCTACTCTATACGGCGGTAAAGTATCGTCATCGCGAGCGATTAGCGTGGCGATCTTACTATTCCGCTGAAGATTGCTGCGTCGTTCCGCTCCTCGCAATGACGGATCGATTTTCCTTATACTTACGTTCGCTTCCAGTCTCATATCTCCTCTTTCCATGTCAGCATTGGAGACTTCTAAATACCTAAAGAGTTGCTGCAGTTTCTTGGCATAATCCCGGACTGATTCCACATCTCTAAAATCCGGTTCAGTCACTATCTCCACCAAAGGCACCCCTGACCTGTTAAAATCAATCAAGGTTTCATTACCAACATGGGTTAATTTACCTGTATCCTCTTCCTGATGTACCCTATTGATTCTAATTAATTGTCCATTGTCCATTTTCAATTGTCCATTGGTACATAGCGGCCATCTATATTGGGAAATCTGATATCCCTTAGGAAGATCAGGATAAAAATAGTTTTTCCTCTCAAATGACGATTTTTCGGAAATAGTGCAGCCTAATGCCAACCCAATTTGAATACATTTTTTGATCGCTTCCTCATTTATATAAGGCAAGGCTCCCGGCAAACCCAGACAAACAGGGCAAGTATGGGTATTTGGCTCCTTGCCAAAATAATCAGCAGAACACCTGCAGAACATCTTAGATTTAGTATTCAATTCTACATGGACTTCTAGTCCAATAATTGGTTCATACATCTGTTTCATATAATTCCTCCTGAACCAATTACAAGATACTCGAGCAAAGCAAGAGGAGGTCTTATTACGGATTCATATTTATTCATATTTTTTGTTTCGTCATTGCGAGCCCCGCACCGTATGGTGCGGGGGCGTGGCAATCTTCCATGACCATGGAAGATTATTCACTAATCGTTCAGAATGACAGATCGGGTTTCTCCTTCCTCCAATCAGTTGCCTGTTCATATGCATAACCTATCCTGAGTATTGTTTCCTCATCCCATTGTTTGCCTAATATTTGTAAACCTACTGGTAATCCATTTGAGAATCCACAGGGAACGGATAGTCCCGGAATTCCGGCTAAGCTGCCGGGCACGGTATAAACATCAGCCATATACATAGCCAGCGGATCAGTTACTTTTTCCCCTAAATTCCAGGCCACTGTAGGAGAAACAGGACCCACAATCACATCACACGCCTCAAAGGCCTTCTCGAAATCCTGTTTAATTAACGCCCTGACTCGGGCTGCCTTAGCAAAATAATCATCATAATACCCGGTGGACAGCGCAAAGGTACCCAGCATAATTCTTCGTTTAACCTCAGACCCAAACAAATCCCTGGCGCCACCAAATCTTATCCCATCATACCTGGCATAATTTGAAGATATTTCGGAAGTAATTAAAACGTAATAAGCAGCAATACCATATTCCGTATGGGGCAGGTCAATCTCTACTATTTCCGCACCTAATTCCTCCAGCTTTTTTATTGCCTCTTTGACCACTTCTTCTACCCCGCTATTTAAACCTTGACCAAAATATTCTTTAGAAACTCCCACCTTTAACCCCCTTATTTCTGCCTTTAATTTTGAATTTTGAATTTTGAATTTTGAATTTAAATCATTACTATCATATCCATCAGCTCCTGAAATCCAATCTAAAACTAATGCCGCATCCTCAACCGATTTAGTCATTGGTCCAATTTGATCAAATGAGGAAGCCATGGCAATTGTTCCGTATCTTGAAACACGGCCATAGCTGGGCTTTAAACCAACTATGCCGCAAAGAGAAGCCGGCTGTCTGATGGATCCGCCGGTATCTGTACCTAGTGCAAAAACACAAAGGTCTGCTGATACGGCCGCCGCAGAACCACTAGAGGAACCTCCTGTGACTTTATCTAAATCCCATGGGTTTTTAGTTGAACCATAGGCTGAATTTTCTCCGGACGAACCCATGGTAAATTCATCACAATTAGTTTTACCAATGATAGAAATATTTTGTTCCAATAATCTATCTACAACCGTAGCATTATATGGAGGAATGAAATTTGCTAAAATTTTTGAGGCAGCGGTTGTTTTAATACCCTTGGTGCAAATTGCATCTTTTATTGAAGCAGGAATACCAGTAACTCCCTCACAAACTTCCAGATATGCATTTAATTCTGGATTTAAAGTTTTAATTCTTTGAAGATATGCTTTATTTAAGTCTTCTTCAGAAAATTCTTTGCCCTCTAAAGCTTTTACCGTTTGAGTTAATGTTAAACCGGTTATATTATTCATCAAACACCCCTTTTGTTACAAACATGCCTGCTTTTTTCTTTGGGGCATTCGATAAGGCTTCTTCCTGGGATAAACTTACCACTGTTTCATCTTCACTCATGACATTATTCAATCCTGTAACATTAAATGTCGGCTCAACCTTAGAGGTGTCCGCGCGGTTTAGTTGGTCAATATAATCCAAAACTTTGGAAAGTTGTTCTGAATACTTTTCTTCTTCCTCAACAGTAAGCGGCAAACTAGCCAACTTAGCTATGTGTTTTACATCTATTTTCATCTTGACATTTCCTTGCCTTTATGTTAAATTTGTACTAATCACGCCCCTCGGGAAACCGGGGGGGTATTTTTTTAGACAAATAAATTTACTC
>CAZWTE010000057.1:0-7418 GCA_964637465.1 uncultured Gammaproteobacteria bacterium
TGGGAAGAGGTTAAGAAAAAAGCAGGTCTTTAAATGGCGCAAATAATTTTTACCAGGACTGCAGAGAAATCCTTCTTGAAATTACCAACAGAGGCTAGGAAAAAAATTGCCAAAGCTGTGGAAAAATTAGCCAATAACCCGCTTGCCGGAGAAAAACTGAAAGGTGAATTTGCCGGGCAGTACAAGCTTTACGCATGGCCTTATCGGGTAATTTATATTTTTTCTGCAGTGGAGAATATATTAACAGTTGTTGAAGTTGAGCATAGGCAGGGAGCTTACAAATAATATTACCCCAAAAAATCATTGAATCCTCCGGCTTTACCGGAAGAGTTGAATATTGACCCCCCTTGTGCTATAAAGTTTTTGCATGGCTGTTTGTGAAGCAAAAGAATTATTTGCAGTATGATGATCTATGCAGGTTATGTGGGCTGGTCGAGAAATTCCAGTTAATTGTTCGATAGTCCTTGTATGGGTTGGGTTAAACCAAGAATGTCTGTTGAAGATATTAATAATGATCCGCATCTTAAGAGAGTAGTGCATTTTGTTCCGGATATTCATCTTTTAAATAGACTGTTTATTCTTGAACCAGAATACCTCGCAGCTTGCTGCGGAGTAGTTCATTGTTAGAGCAGCATAAACTCGGAATCTTTTTGACTACTGGCATTGTCGGACAGATCGTCGGTTATTTTGTTAAATGTTAATGTTTTAGGATGTTTCCAAGGGACAGATAAACTGTTGGAGGATCTCAACTGCTCCAGGCGCATTAAGCGGGGGTTCTGGTTTGTTTAAGGCCTTGGAATCTACTTGCAGGCGATAGACCATTTGCCATCTGATTCTTTGGGAGGTTTCGTCGATATCAAGACCCCCGGCGCCTTCAATATTTCCGGTCATACACTGGATTTTAACATATTGATTTGCCTATTGCATTTTTGGCAGGAATAGGCTATATTTTTATAGCCAGCTAAATGAGCTGGATTTTATTGTCAAAATTGATTCTAGACAAGTCAAAAGGATAATGTTAAAATAACAAAAATATGGCAGATGTAAAAAAGTTTGATAGAAGCAAACCACACGTTAATGTCGGAACCATGGGTCATGTTGACCATGGTAAAACTACTTTAACCGCCGCTATTACTAATGTATTGGCTGCCAAAGGTATGGCGGAAAAAAGGTCAGTTGACCAAATTGACAACGCCCCGGAAGAAAAAGCCCGCGGCATTACCATCAATATTTCCCACCAGGAATACGAAACCGCCAAGAGGCACTATGCCCATATTGATATGCCCGGCCACGCCGACTATATCAAGAATATGATTACCGGCGCCGCCCAAACAGATGGCGCCATTTTAGTTGTTTCCGCTCCGGATGGCCCAATGCCTCAAACCAGGGAACATTTGTTATTGGCCCGTCAGGTGGGAGTTCCGGCAATTGTAGTTTTCTTAAATAAAGTTGATATGGTTGATGATCCGGAACTTTTGGATTTGGTTGAAGAAGAAGTCAGAGACCTGCTCAAGAAATATGAGTATGATCCGAATTCCCCAATAATCAGAGGCTCTGCCAAGAAAGCTTTGGAAGGTGATGCTGAATCAGTTAAAGCCGTTGAAGCTTTAATGGATAAAGTGGACGAATGGATTCCTACTCCGGTAAGAGATGTGGATAAGCCATTTTTGATGGCAGTTGAAGATGTTTTCTCAATCAAAGGCCGCGGTACTGTGGTGACCGGCAGGATTGAAAGAGGTAAAGTTAAGGTCAATGAGGAAATTGAAATTGTTGGAATAAGGCCAACCAAAAAAAGTGTTGTTACCGGGATTGAAATGTTTCATAAAATGCTGGATGAAGGTCAGGCAGGGGATAATGCCGGAATTTTGCTCCGGGGCATTGAAAAAGATGATGTAGAACGCGGTCAGGTTTTGGCCAAACCGGGCTCCATTACTCCCCATTCTGAGTTTGAAGCAGAAGTTTATGTTTTGAGCAAGGAAGAGGGCGGAAGACATACACCATTCTTTAAAGGTTACAGACCTCAATTTTATATCAGGACTACTGATGTGACCGGTGAAGTGCAACTTCCTGAAGGGGTTGAAATGGCGATGCCGGGAGACACTGTTAATGTGAAGGGTAAGCTTATTACACCGGTGGCGATGGAAGAAGGCTTAAGGTTTGCTGTCCGTGAAGGCGGCAAAACTGTCGGAGCCGGAGTGATTACGAAAATAATCGCCTAGCGCTATTAAAAGTTTGTTGCACATTAAAAGGGACGAATATGCCAAGAGGAAGAATCAGAGTAAAACTGAAAAGTTACGATCATCGGGTGTTGGATAACACCTGTGAATCACTTTTGGATACAGCCCTTCGAACCGGCGCCAAAATTGCCGGACCAATCCCCTTGCCTACACAAACTCAAAGAATTACTGTTTTGACTTCCCCGCACACAGATAAAGATAGCAGAGAAGCTTTTGAAATAAAAACCCACAAAAGAATGATTGATATTATTGAACCCACCCAAAAAACCATCGATTCCTTAATGCACCTCGAGATCCCCGCTGGTGTTGATATTGAAGTAAAAATGTAGTCTTTGCTAAAATCTTCTTGTTATGGTCATTGCTTACAGAAATAAATTCCTTAGCCCCTCCTATATGTGATGGCCCTTATCAAAGCACTTAATTCTCATTTTTGTCATTCCTATATAACATCCTGTTATTTTTGGTGGTAAGCATATAAACAAAATAAGTTTTCATTGCTATTTAAATTATATCCTTCGGGCTTCAAGAGCCATTTAGGCTCTTTCTCCCTCAGGATGACAAACGATTAAAGTTATATACCTCATTCTTCTCAAAGAACTCAGAATGACAAAGATTAGTTGCATGCCGGCCGGCATTTTTCTTTCACAACTACTGTGTCATAAAGTTGCTGACTTCAGTTAATCTAGTCTGAAAATCAACAACATTTTCGGGCCAAATAAAGAAAGAATTATATCTTCTTTCCTTACCTTCTCCCTCAAAAGCTGACTCAGTAATCTTTAAATACTTTTTGTTGTTGGAAGCAACCCTTACATCAAAAAAGAAAGTTCTTTTGCCAGCTCGTAGCATTGAAGATTTAACACTTTGCTTAATACTCTTTTCCATTTCTCTTACTCACCCCCTTTCCAGTTACTCGTACCTAATATTTATTATTACCCTAATAAAACCCCAATGTCAATACCCTATTTTACTAAGTTGCATTTTACGCACAATTCATGGTAGAATCCTTATACATGATAAGGTCAGGTTAAATTATTTAACCTAGAAATTTCAGTTGATCGCGCGTCGGAGAACGATACGGCGGTTTTAGGCGAGATACTGAGTGAGCGTTCCGAAAGGGCCTCACTCTTTTTAATGGAAAAAAAATGATTAATACTTTGCTTGGTATAAAAAGGGATATGACAAGTACATATGACTCAAGGGGTCGCAGGGTTGGTGCAACTGTGGTGGAAATTCAGCCTAATGCGGTAGTGCAGGTTAAGACTGCTATTGGTAAAGACGGCTATGATGCGCTTCAGCTTGGGATAGGCAGCAAAAAATCCGTCAGGAAACCTCAAATTGGCCACACTAAAAAAGCCGGACTTGATGCCAAAATCCGTTGGTTTAGGGAAGTCAAAATCAGTGGTGAAAATCCCTCGACTTCGCTCGCTCAGGAAGATTCGACTTTAAAGCCTGGAACAGAAATCAAACTGAACCAGGTTTTTTCTATAGGTGATGCCGTAAAAGTAACTGCTACCAGCAAAGGCCGGGGTTTCCAGGGCGGGGTTAGGCGGCATGGTTTTCATGGCGGACCAAAAACTCATGGCCAATCCGATCGATTAAGAGCTCCTGGTGCTATTGGTTCAGGGACTACCCCGGGCAGGGTTTATAAGGGCAAAAAAATGGCAGGCCATATGGGCAATCAACAGGTAAGCACGAAGAATTTGGAAGTAGTAGGTTTAGACCGAAATAATAATTTACTTATGGTAAAAGGCTCTGTGCCCGGACCGGTAGGTAATTTAGTCATGATTACGAAATTGGGAAGAATTAAAGGTTATACTCCTCCGCCTGAAGAAAAGCCAGAGGAAGAGGGAGAAGGGGAAAGCGTGAAGGGTGCAGAAAAAACAGTTGAGGAAGCAGCGAAGGAAGAGGTAAAATAAAATGCCGGTTAAAAAAGAGATTCAAAGTCCGGATAAGATTGCTTCGTCGAAGACTCCTCGCAATGACAAGAAAGATACAATGCGTATTAATCTGTCAGTGCCTGTTTATTCTTTGGCAGGCAGAGGGTCGGGAACATTGGCTTTACCAAAAGAGGTATTTGGCCAAAAGGTAAATAAGCAATTATTATCACAAGCAATTAGGGTTTACACGACTAATCAAAAAGTTTTACCGGGTTCGACCAAAACCAGAGGCGAAGTAGTTGGTTCAACCGCCAAAATTTATAGGCAAAAAGGTACCGGCCGGGCCAGACACGGCGCAATCCGGGCCCCGATATTCGTGGGCGGAGGAATTGCTTTGGGGCCTAAGCCGCGTCAAATCAGATTAGACTTGCCAAAAAAGATGAAGAAAGCCGCTCTTATGTCTGCTTTATCTGCTAAAGCTCTGGAAAAAAACATCATAGGACTTAGCGGGGTCGAAAAAGCCTCAGGCAGGACTAAAGAAATATTTAAGCTTTTAAATATAATAGCCGGAAAAGGCAAGAATATTAAAAGTGCTTTAATTGTGACTGATAAAAAAATTGATAATGTGGTAAGGTCAGCCCGGAATATTCCGGCAGTTACAGTTTTATCTGCTAATATGGTTAATTCTTACGAAGTATTGCGACACGAATTATTGTTAGTTACTAAAGAAGCTGTGGAAAAGTTAAGTCAAGGAGAGCAAAAATGATTGTATTAAAACGACCTATTATTACAGAAAAATCTATGAACCTGGCCAAAAATGGTTTATATACATTTGAGGTTGATAAAGAGGCTACAAAGCCCTTGATTGCCAAAAAGGTGGCTGAAAAGTTTAATGTCCAGGTTTTAAAAGTTAAAGTAATTAATGTTAAAGGAAAAGTAAAATCGCAAAAAAGAGTAAGAAAGCTCTTTAAAAGCGGAGGATTTAAAAAAGCCATGGTGCAAGTTGGCAAAGGGCAAAAAATTGCCGTCTTTGAAACTCCGAAAGAGGAAGAAGTAACAGTAACAACCGCTGAGGGCGGGCCGGTTAAATTAAAGGAAAAGAGGGATATTTTAGGGAGAACTAAAGTAAAAGTCGAAAAAAGCGCAGTCGGAGCTGCGCCAACTACTCAAAGAAAGGTGATTCCGACGTAGGATCTATATTATGAAAACAGCTAATATTAAGCAGTTAAAAACATTGTTAAAAAAGCATTCCGGCAGGTCAGCCGGCGGCATGGTGACTGTCAGAAGCCAGGGAGGAAGGCATAAAAGATACTACAGGGAAATTGATTTTAAACGGAATAAGTTTGGAGTTGCAGGTGAAGTTATCAGTTTGGAGTATGATCCAAACAGAAATGTAGAGATTGCCGGCGTAAAGTATGCAGACGGTGAATATCGGTATATTCTGGCTCCAAAAGGCATCACGGCGGGAAGTAAAATTATATCCGGAGACAAGGCAGAGGCTAATACAGGCAATGCCATGAAGCTGAAAAATATTACCATCGGTACTTTAATCCATAATGTGGAACTTGTACCCGGCAAGGGCGGACAATTAGGCCGCAGTGCCGGTACCGGACTACAGGTATTGGCAAAAGAAGGCGGCTTTGCCCATTTGAAAATGCCGTCAGGAGAGATCAGAATGGTACCTTTAGAAAGCCTGGCTACTATTGGCACTTTAGGTAACGAGGATATTAGGCAAAGAGTTATAGGTAAGGCCGGCAGATCAAGGCATATGGGTATTAAGCCTAATGTCAGAGGTGTGGCTCAGGATCCCGATTCGCACCCTCATGGCGGAGGGGAAGGCAGGTCCGGCATCGGGCGCAAAAGCCCAATGACAAAATATGGTAAGAAAGCTGTCGGTAAAACCAGGAATAAAAAGAAATGGACAAGCAAATACATTATTAAGAGGAGGAAGCCTTAAATGGCTAGGAGTACTAAAAAAGGACCGTATATTGACGAGAAATTAATGAAAAAAGTCATGGCGCAAAAAGCCGGAGGTAAAAGTCCAATTAAAACCTGGGCCAGGCGTTCACAAATTCCGCCGGAATTTGTGGGACATACGTTTTTAGTCCATCAAGGCAAAAACTTTGTGACTGTTTTTATAACCGAATCAATGGTAGGCCAAAGGTTGGGAGAATTTGCGCCGACAAGGTTATTTAGAGGTCACGGAAAGGTGACAGAAAAGAGTACGGCGAAAACCTAAGATTTATAAATACAGGAGGTTTGAAATTTAAAATTAAAAATTAATTATATGGAAGTTACAACAATACAAAAATTTATACATACCAGTCCGCGTAAATTACGGCTAGTGGCTGATATGGTTAGAAAAATGGAGCCATTAAGAGCTTTAGATATTTTAAGCGTTACTCCAAAAGCCGCAGCTCAGGATTTTGAAAAAGCTTTAAAAACGGTTTTGGCAAATGCCAAAAGCCAAGGTTTTGAAATACCTAAGCTAGCTTTTAAAAAAATAGAAATAAATGAAAGCATGAAAATGCGCCGTTTTAGAGCCGGCACCAGAGGAAGAGTGAAACCGTACAAGAAGAGAATGAGCCACATAAAGATAATACTTACTGATCAGTCATCAGTTCTCAGTGGTCAGTTGTCAGAAAAAAGTCAGCCAGTTATCAGTTCTTCAGTTGAAGAATCGAAAACAGATAAACAGAAAACCGGTAAACCAAGATCTGAAAACAGAAAACCGAAAACTGATAACAGTAAGAAAGGCAGGGTTGAGTAATGGGGCAGAAAGTACACCCGGTCGGTTTTAGAATGGGAATTGGAGCGGCTTGGAAATCGCGTTGGTTTGCCAATGGGAAAAAATACCAGGAATATATTGCTGAGGACTTAAAGATTAGAGACCTGTTAATGAAGAAACTAAAGAGCGCAGGCATTGGAGCGGTTGAGATTGAAAGAGCTGTCAATAAATTAAAGATTATAATTTTTGTTTCGCGTCCTGGAATTTTAATCGGACGGGGCGGAAGCGGTTTAACTGAAATTAAGAAATTTTTAATGTCTGCGCTGAAGGTTAAAAACGAAAATAGTTTGGAGATTGCGCCGATGGAGCTAAAATCAGCTGACTCTTCTGCTTACCTTGTTGCCCAATCCGTTGCTGAACAACTGGCAAGAAGGCTGCCGGCGCAAAGAGTGATGAATCAAGCTATTGAAAGGGCAATGAGAGCCGGAGCAAAAGGAGCCAGGATTGTTTTATCAGGTAGAATTGGGGGGGAAGAAATTGCGAGACGCGAATGGAAAGCTTCCGGAACAATGCCGT
>CAZWTE010000058.1:0-7086 GCA_964637465.1 uncultured Gammaproteobacteria bacterium
CGCGGGCCACGTCATGGTTATAAAAAGTGACATTGCCAGAGGAGTCAGTTTTAACAGTATCAACTTTACCGATATCGTGCAACAGCGCGGCAAATTTAACTAAGGGATCGGAAGAGGGGGTATGTTTTAGAGAGAGTAACGAATGTTCTCCAATGTCGTAGATTCTGTCATGTTTAGGTCCCTCCTGGACAATGCCGAAGCATTTTTCCAATTCCGGCAGGATGATTTGGAGTAGTCCAGCTTCTCGCAATTTGACTATTCCGGCATAAGCATTTTTTGATGAAAGTATTTTAAATAACTCATCCCTGATTCTTTCCCAGGCAATTTCTTTGATTAATGGCGCATTTTTTAAAATTGCTTGAAAAGTATTTTTTTCAATCTCAAATTCTAATTCTGTGGCAATCCTGATAGCTCTCATTATACGAAGGGTATCTTCTTTAAATCTCTGGTTGGGATTACCAACCGCCCTAATAATTTTATTTGTAATATCATCCTGGCCGGAGAATGGATCAATTAATAATAAATTGTCATTGCGAGCGATTAGCGTGGCAATCTTTCTTGAATTAAGATTCCCACGGTCGCTTTGCTCCCTCGGAATGACAGGTGCAATACCTAATGCTATTGCATTGATGGTAAAATCCCGTCTGGCTAAGTCCTCTTCAATTTTATTGGTCCAGCCAACTTTGGTTGGATGACGGAAATCTTTATAATCCCCCTCTTTCCGCATGGTAGTTATTTCAAAAACTTCAGTAGGTGACACCTCCGAGGTGTGATCCAGGTTGCCACTTGTGCTCACCTCGGAGGTGAGCTGCGTGGTCGGTATTCCAACCGTACCAAATTTATTATCGTAAAATCCGTCTGGAAATATTTTTAAAATTTCTTCCGGTTGAGCCTCAGTGGTAAAGTCCCAATCAGAAACAGGTTTATTCATTAAAAGATCACGCACCGCTCCTCCGACAATATAAACTTGAAAGCCAGCCTCAGTAAACTTATTTAAAATCTTTTGCACCTCTTTAGGTAATTGATATTTCATAACTTAATTCTAACTGTAGTAGCTTTTCAGAGCAAGTGGATAAGATAAATAAAATAAAATTGAAGTTGTTATTTTTGGGAAAGTGGAAAATGACGCTTCGATAAGTTATCATGGCTTATTCTTTCTGGCCAATAAAGATCACCCGATGAGCCATAAATAGGTATGGAACAGTCTGGATGTTGTTCCCAAAATGGTAAAATTTCTTTTAAAATCCACTCAACTCTTTTTATTGTGAGTTCTTGTAATGTTTTTTTATCAGTAGTCCTTTTATAGACATAATTGTCATATTCTCGATTTTTTGTAAGATCAGCCGATTGATGTTTTTCCCAATATTCAAGAATTAAATCGTTCTTTATTTTATTTGCCTCTTCTTTAGAAGAATGATGTAATTTCTCAAAGAGATTACCATATCCATCTTTATCAATTAATCCTTTCTCCCACATTTCTTGAATCGTTTCCATAAAACCTTTTACATAACAAACAATTTCTCCAACTTCATCTCCTAAAACGATGCCAAAAAATTGTTTTGGTTTTATCCTTCTTTTTATAGCTTCTTCACCAGGAGTAAGACAGTCTTTATCTTTTAGTTTTTGGAATGCTTCTGAAAGGTCTTTGGGAAAGTCCATTTTTTCTAGCCATTTGTCCGGACTTAGATGTTCTACTGAAGGGTTCACTAAGAATGTAATAATATTTTTTTCTTCCACCCTTTCTGGATCATAGGGCATTAAGTCAAAAGTGACACTTTCCACAGATTGTTGGCTGTATCTCCAAGTAGTTGTATCGAATCGATCTTTTGGAATAGGGTACTTAACTGTATCTTTCATTCGTTGAAAACTGGGTAAAACAGAGATGAATTGCTGGGTCCAGGGGTCATTGTGATTGACATGGTAAAATTCTAATCCGGCTCTCTTTGCAAATTGTCCTGCAGTAAGCCCTTCTTTAAGAATTTTAGGACTATTGCCACCATAATAAACATAATGTGCAGGAATTTGATCCACTAAGATATCATGTACTTTGGTTAAAGCCGCGGTTTTAATTTCTTTTAAGGGATCGATCTCTGAATCGATTGGTTTTAAAGATTTTTCGGTCGCACCTTCCATATAATTTTTTTAAGGTAATTCAACTTCTGGAAATTGCTGGCCATAATGTTGCATAAGTTTAATTAAAGCTTGTTTGTATTTCTCTGGTGTTTTTTCTATCCCCGGACATTTTAGAATATTTTTTCAGAAGGAATTTAGTTAAATTTTTCATTTTACTAATTGAAACAATTATAACATTTTGACTATGCTCTTCATATTTACCGTCATTAAAATTTCAATTCTCATCTATTCCGCTTTTTAGAGCAAGTTAGCAAAACCCGGTTTTTGACATTTAATTAAACTCATAGTAATATTATATTTGTTATGATAGAGTTTCAGTCAGGACAACTTAACAAGCCAGTGGCGCCAAATCATATTAGCAGCGAAAATCGTGAGCAGACAGCAATTAGTATTGCCCAAAGCTACCCAAATGTAAGACATGATTTTGATGATTGCGGTACATGTTGCTGTTTTCCCTCAATCTTTACGCCAATGGTAGTTAGGTTAGGAGATGATATTTCAGGGGTTAAAGGTAACTTTTCAGATGCTTTCTTGAGCTTAAATTTAGATTCCCCTTTGGGTCTTGAAAAAACAATGCAAGCTATCAATGATCTGCTTTTCGAGAACAATGTTTTTATCAGAAAAGGCGATCTTACATTTATTCATGGAACAAGCTATGCAATGTTAGTTCTATCTTCTGGTCAGGAGAGAGAGGATGGATATGAGGCAATCGGCTCAATAGATACTGTGGTAGAGGACAGGCATTTTAGAAAGGATCAGGATTTAGCGCATTCCGGGTTTTATGGGGCTTGCTCCGCGATTTCTGATATTGGAGCAAATGGCGGGTTACCGGATCAATTATTCGTGGCGCTTGTTAATCCCCCTTCTGGCTACAGTAAATTCCTTGAGGGCGTAAATGAGGCTGCTTCTGTTTGTGGAATCAAAAAAATACATGAGGTTGCTTTTTTTGAAGAGGCTGATTTGGGAGAGTTTGCGTCTGTTTTCACTGTTTCCGGAAAAGTAGCAGCTGGAAGACAAACAACTTTAAAAGGCTTGGAGGAAGATATGCATATTTATGCTGTTGGGACTATGGGAGTATCGGCAGCAAGTGATTATGTTATTCCGAGATGGCTTTTGACAAGAAATTTAGACCCTTCATTCCGGGCAGATGTTTTTAGCCAAATAAAAAGGAAGGCTCTTGGAAGCGATATCAGCGACGGTTTTGATAAAAGTGTCCGTAATTTTCTCAGGCATTCTTCTGGACTTAATATTGAAATTCAGCTGGCAAGGCTTGTAAGCGCTGGTGTAAATCCTGAAGGAATTTCAGTTAGCCTTGATCAGATAAAATTCGGCGGGGATGATTATTCATTAGTAATAGCAACTCATGACCTGTTAAAAGGGGATAATATTGTTGCAGTTGGTAAAGTTGTAAAAGGTTTTGGGCAGGTAAATTATGTCTAGATATTATTTTTACTATGGGAAATAATCCTGAATTTAAACAAAAAAGCATTCTAGCTGTACACGATTTATCTTGTTATGGTACAGCTTCTTTGGGGGTGGCTATACCTGTTTTAACTGCCTTTGGTTACGAGGTTGTCGCACTGCCATCAGTAATTTTATCTTCTACTACAGATATTGATCAGGACCCGGTTGCGTTAGAAACCACCGGTTGGATGCGTAAAACGGTAGATCGATGGAAAGAACGCCAACTAACCTTTGACGCTATTTATACCGGTTGGCTGGGGGATCCAAAACAGATTGACTTACTGATTGAAATTTGTGAAGGATCAATACACGATAGAACAACTGTTCTAGTTGATCCAGTTTTGGGAGATGGTGGAGAGCTATACCCTTGCCAAGAAGAATTAGCAAAAGATATGAGTCGTTTATTCAAAAGAACTCATATTATTACACCTAATCCCACTGAAGCTACTTTGCTTCTTAATAAACAACCACAAGAATACGGTATAAAAACAGATGGAACAATTAGCGCTGAACTGGCGGGGGATTTGGTAACAGATTTAGCAATTACTTTCCCGGGCACTCTTCCGATTGTGAAATCTGTAGTGGAAGAAGAAAATATTGGCGTTTGCGTTAGATTCACCCCCGATAATACTAATATTAGGGAACCTATAACTGAAACGATTTTGGCAAAACGAGCTGGTTCGTCTCTTGTAGGTGGAACTGGTGATCTATTTGCCTCGTTGGTGATTGGAAAGTGGGTTCAGCAAGGGTTAGACAGACAAAGCGGAAAAGAGGAAAAGTCTACTATAATAAAATCATCTATTGAAACCATCTCCGTTTTAATGGAGCTAGCACAACGAAATAAGATGCACGTATTACCTTTCCGTAATTTATTATCGGTAAACCAAGGAGGTATCTAAGATTGTGATTGAAGCAGTAATAGTTTCCAAACTTTCAATTGTAGATTATGAAACAAGGACAAGAGGAAGTACAGTTTCTATCTCAATTGATTCAGAACACTCATTAGTTGTGGCCGTTCCAGATGAACGACCGCACAGCGTTTCTTTATTTTAAGCTTTTTCTTATGGAATCTATATAATGAGGTAATGTAAAACTTTACATTCTCATGTTTGTTATTTGTAAATCAGGCCTAATTTACCGGAAACTCGTGTCAATCTCTTAAGAAAAATAGGTTGCAAATAATTGCGGCATTTTAATTTTAAGATTATACTGATTTTAATATGGCTGTAGAAGTAAATGAGATTGATCAATCAGTACACACACAGGAAAGAAAAGACCCGGATTCTGCCCGGGTAGGATTACCCAAAGTTGATCCCAAAAAGAAAGCTGCATGGCATGAGAAAATGAAGGAAGAAGGAATAGTTCTTCCAGGAGACCACGCATTCACACAAATCTTAGAAAGCACTGGAAAACGATTAAATATACTTCCTGAGATTGATTTTTGTGCAGTTGATACTGATCAAGAATTTGCCTTTTTCAAACCTAATCTTTATGAAATCTGGCACTCCTCGGGTTTGTATCATCGGGCGATAAAGCAGCAATTACCACTTGCCGAGGATCATATCGCCGCAGTTAATGCTCACGAGGGAGCCCATGGGGATAAATTGGATGATAAAGAAATAAGTGACCCCGACTATGATGATTACACGAGTTGCGCCCTTAGCTTCTTTAGGTACCCTGAAGAAGTAAGAGCAGATGCTCAGGCAATGAGAAAACTTTCAAGAGCGGGATATAATCCTACAGCGTTGATAGAGGTATTCAAAACCTTACCACCAACAACAGGCAGATTCGATCCCTCACATCCGGAATTGATAGATCGAATAAGACTGATGGAGGAACGTTTAAGCGATGACGAAAACCCTCTTTCTCATACCAGTAAGCCCATGGCCCCTTTAGACCCGGCTTTATATCGTTGGTTAGCAGAAGAAAGAGAATTCCACCAATTAGCCCAAACTATGCTTTCCAAAAACCCCCAGGAGTTAACAGAATCAGTTTTGCAAACTGGAACACAACATGATTTTTGGATTACCCTGTGGATTAAACAACACAGCCTCAAGGTTGCCGCTGCTAAAGACTTTGTGGCTAAAAATCCCAAGTTAATGGATAAGCTGCTGTTTAAATTAATACTCTACTATGCGGGTTCACAGAGAAAATTTTTTCAGGAGGGAAAAATAGATGAAACAGATTTAGCTGGAACATATTCCGATGGTACAAAATATGAATTTGATTGTTGGGATTATGTTGGAACTTCCGTAGGTTGGAGAAGAGACGCTGGTAAATCTTCCGGCGGTTTTAATACCCCTAAAGCAATTATAGATTCGGACGTTTTCAGACAAAAATTAGAACCATTTACTGCCGAAAATATTTCTACCTCAAAATTAACTGAAAGATTGCAATATCTTGAAGGGGATTTGGACATTGTCTTTGGTGGTATGGAGAGTGTTTGGGGTGAGTCAACAAAGGATCCTGAACTTGTTAAAAAACACCCAAAAGCGAAAAGATTGGCAACAATGGTTTTGGAGTGTTATAAAAGCGGAAGCTTAAGCAAGGATATAGTCCTGACTGCTTTTAAAGATTTTGATGCCGGGTACCAACAAGGACAACGACGTAAAGAAGCGGCAAAAATGGCCGAAAAAGGGCTCCGCAGCAAAGAAACAAAAATGGAGGGATCGTTTGACTTACATGATTTGGTACAAAGGGCAAAATTTTTTGACAAAGTCAAACTTGATATTGCAATTCGGTTGATGCCAGATGTCAGTATTAGCAGCCAAGAAAAAGAGCACCTTATAGCCCTGATTTCTGAAGAAACAAAAGCCCCTTTGCCGTTTGCCAAATATATAGCTGAAACCAGCCTTATTGGCGAATCAGGCATTGACTTGCCAGCTTTTCTGGCAACCTTAGATAGAACCGACTATCCAAAACTTTTGGATTCAATATTGGCATTAGAAGACGAGGAACAGACATTAAATTATGGGACTGAAAAAAAAATATTTTCTCAAAGACCGTTGCATGCAGCCTATCAGGCTTCTTTAGAAAGCGAAGATAGACTTTATTCTAAACCGCTACTTAGACCAAAATTGATGGAATTTGGAGAGATGAAAGATTTATTATCAGATCATTTTGAGAAGCTTTATCAATCTGGCGAAGGGTTTACTTTAGAAGAATTTAACGCTTTGGTTAAACTGCGTAAAATACGGTACGAATCAAAACGTGATGAATGGGTAGTTAAAGCATATATCCACGCGCTCCAAGAAGGACGAGAACCAGACGGAAATATTGCTCACCAGATTAAAAAAATACGAAACTGGGCAACGTATAATGATGGAGAAAAATGTAAGATTACTCCGGCTGAGTTGCTTTTGTTAATCAAAAACTCCCCCTGGGATACGCCGGCTCTTTGCGGAATTTTAGGAATTATACACGCAGGGAGACTGATAGATGATGTATGGGAAGATCTGGAAGAAAAAACAGACAAGCAACGTTTCTTAA
>CAZWTE010000059.1:0-6875 GCA_964637465.1 uncultured Gammaproteobacteria bacterium
CGAATAGCAATGCCCTTTTTATTAATTTCGAAAACAACTTCAAGAGCAGATAGAAATTGCTTTCTAAATTAACAATAGAGCAATTTTTAGGGGGTTGTCAATACCCCATTTTTGCTTGGAATCAAAAAAACAAGGCTTGAATAGTATGCCTTACTGGGAGCTTGTCTAGGGCAGGGACAAGTTCCCAATTAGGAATATTATTTGTACAATATTTGACAAACCTACGACCCCATAGTATACTTCATATGAATTCAAACATAATGAATAACCAAGCCTATTTTTTAATATTATACAAGCGCCTGTGGAGGCGTTTCTTTCAAATTTTCTCCATCGGAGCGGTTCTCCTATTCCTTTTATTCAACCTTTTCCAACCCGACTTTTGGTCACTTAAAACAGTCCGGGCAACCGATAGTGATGGGATCGGCATCTCGCTTGATGATAATGGTGCATACAGCACCAGCTTAAAAGTTAATATAAGTAATAATGGGGATACAGTAGCAGCAGGTCCTTTGGCGGTTGATTTGGGTGTTTACCATTGTAATTCCAAGGACGGGGCTGCTTGCGATAATTCTTTCCCGGATAAGGCTGCAGATTCACAGGGAATACAGTCAACAACAATTAATGTGCCGGCTAAAGGCGTAGAAACTTCCTTCACGCAAACTGGGTTGCCGAATTATACCTGCGGCCGGGTGCAAGTTGATTACGGTAGGGCAGGAAAGGGAGAGATTATGGGTGGAAGGACTTTTTCTTTAGGTTCAGATTGTAGCGGAGGTACAACACCGCCTCCTCCTGCACCGGGTGGATCCGGCTGTGATTTTAGCGCTTGCGGCGGAACTTCCGCAAATTCCTGTGGAGCTGACCAGAGGTTTGTTTCAGGGGAGAAGTGCTGGACGGATTTTAACAGTTGGTTTAGGGGGAATGGTTGTTATCATGATAATAGTTGCGGGGCTACAACACCACCACCCCCGCCGGCTGCAAATTGTACCGCTTCATATTCCGTGAGCCCTTCCTTGCCGAATGCCAATAGCGAGATTCAGGTTAACGTGACAGCAAACACTTCTAATCTGCGTTGTATAGTGGTGTATCAGGATAACCAGCCCATCCGTTGTTCGTCCAGTCAGGCCGGAGTTTATAATTGTACAGCCAACAGTGGCAGTGCCGGCACGCATATTTTGCAGGCTAAATTTGGTCAGTCGGCTGCCTACCCGGGAGTATCCTGTGACCAACCGGTGGATTGTAATTCTGCCGCTTATTCCGCGATTGCTCCTCCGCCGCCACTCCCATCCGCGCCTCCATCTGCAACACCTAGTCCGGTTCCCACTGCCACACCGGCTCCGACTGCAACGCCTGCTCCTAGTCCGGCTGTGACTCCTGCCCCGGTTCCAACCGCACCGCCGGCCGGCGGACCCAATGTCAGGTGTCCGGAGGGGTTCCAGCCTGAAATACGGGATAGTGTTTTGGTGTGTGTGCAAACTATCGTGACTAATAATATTATTAATAACACCACCAGTACAAGTTCAAGCAGCAGTTCCAGTTCAGCCACCGGAGGTTCAGTTAATGTGACATTTGGTAATGTGGGAGTAGCGGCACCTGTCCAGCCGGCTGTAGTGCAGCCGGTGGTAGCCGGTACCACAGTGACCCAATTGCCTAAAACAGGCCTGCCTTTACTGGCCTGGTCAGCTTTGGCCTTTATCCCGGCCGGATTCGGGATGAAGAGGTTTAAGAAAATTAAGAAAGAATTTGAATCAGACCCCAACTTCTTGTGGGAAGAGAGAGAATTCAAAACTTCATAATATTTATCTCAAAACTTTTAAAGATTTAAGATTCTCTATCATTTCTTACCAAACTCTTACCCGTTATTTATTGATAACTCTTGGTTCCATAGTAAAGTAAGGAAGCTATGGATGAGCAGGCCAGGGTAAGAAGGGAACCGGTATTTACCAGGAAATTTATCTTCCAGCTTTTTAGTATCGGGGCGATCTTCCTGTTTTTATTATCCAACCTTTTCCAGCCGGTTTTTTGGTCAATCCAAACAGCCAATGCTTCGGTTAATGGTTTGGGAATTACCTTTGATGCCGACTTTAGTACAAACTTAGGGGCAACTATCTTTAATGATGCCGGGTCTGGTTTTAGCAGCGGACAATCAGTGCCGGCTGAATTTGCCGTTTATCATTGTACTAATGCTTCGGGAGATGCTTGTGTGCCGGGGGTGGGTGATTTTGATACGGCTTTGGTGCCGGTGACCGGCATTACCGTGACCGCTCCGGACCAGGGATCCAGCAGCCGGACATCTTATCCGGTGCCGTCGTTTAATTGCGGCAGGATACAGGTGGATGTTGGCTTGCCAAACGGGGGCGGGATTTTGGGCGGGAAGGTTTATAGCGCCGGTTCCAATTGTGAGGCGCCTCCGCCACCCGGCGGCTCAGCTGGTTTGTCTGCCAGTTGTCCGGGCGGTACGCCAGCTTTAAGCGCCGAATGGAATACCGGCAGCGGCTCCAACTGTAACGTCTATGTCCAAGCCGGCGGCACCGCCAATCAAATCAGTACTGAATGCAGTGGCAGCAATGGTTTAATGACTTCCCTTCCCTCCAGCGGGGCAGTGGTGGATGGCGGGACTTATCAATTATTTGTCAGGGCCGGTAATGGCAGTATAGCTGCCAGCAGTGAGCCGGCTACAGTCAATTGCGGCGCGCCCCAACCTACCCCGACACCAACGCCTCCGCCGGGCGGCCAATGTCCTTATGGTTCTACCCAAGCCCGCTGGCAAGCAGATTCTTCTGACCCTTGGGGACCAAGCAAGGCTATTTGTTTGGGACAATCAGCCAATGCCGGCAGCTTCCATGATGCTACCGGCCAATTCGCGGGTGATACTACTTTAACTATAACCGGGCCAGGCGCTAATACTACAGTAAGCAACGGGCAGGCCTTTACGCCTTCCCAAGCCGGCACTTTTCAGCTGCGTGTCACCACCAATGGGATTACAGGCATTGCGGCTTGTGAAGATACGGCTACTTTAACGGTTTCCGGAGGCGCCGCAGAGTGTCCTTATGGTTCTACCCAAGCCAGGTTGCAGTTAAATGAATCCGATCCCTGGGGTAATTTCAAGACTGTCAATAGCGGCGGCCAGATCAGGGTAGGCGGGTTTCATAATGAAACAGGGCAATTCGCGGATGATGTGAATCTGAATGTGACCGGACCGCAGAGTTTTTCCGGTTTAAGCAACGGTGAATTTATTACTCCAGCATCTGCCGGTAATTATACTCTAACCGTTACTACTCAGAACGGTTCAGGCGCTGCTTGTCAGGACACAGCCGCTTTCCAAGCGCAGCCAGCACCAACTCCAACCCCCGGTCCTACTGCTACGCCGGTCCCTACGGCAACACCTGTACCCACCGTTACTCCCGGCCCTACGGCAACACCGGCTCCGACCGCTACACCCGGCCCAAGCGCGACACCGGCCGGGATCAATATTACCAATACCAGCTCCAGTTCAAGTTCAAGTTCAGCAACCGGCGGTTCTGCCAGCAACACCAACAATATCAGTTTTGGTAATGTCGGAGTAGGCGGTACTGTGCAGCCGGTGGTAGTGCAGCCGCAGGTAGCCGGCGCTGTAACCCAATTACCTAAAACAGGCCTGCCTTTACTGGCCTGGTCAGCTTTGGCCTTTGTCCCGGCCGGATTTGGGCTAAGAAGATTTAGGGGAGAATTAAAAAAGGACAGGAAAGATGATCCTAACTATATTTGCGAAGAGAGAAAATTCAAGGCAGGGACTTGACACAAGCCCGGGAATATGGTTTACTTAATACTAGTACAGTAGTCTTCTAGCCTACGAGCAATTTCCTATTTAGTTCAAAATTCAAAGTTTAAAATGCAAGATTACAATAACTTTTTCCAACCATGTCCCGTGTAACTAAATCATTTAAACCAGTAGACCAAGAGTCAAGAGTCCCGCCGAAGGCGAGGCTCGCCACAGGCGGCAAGAGTCAAGAGTCAAGTGCGGACTCAGAGGTTGAGCAGTTTGTGGGAGAACCTGCTTCTCCTGTCATTCCGAGCGAAGCGGGGAATCTTCCACCTCAATCAACTGACCAAGCCGGGAAGATTGCCACGGGTCCTGCGGACTCTCGCAATGACAATATGGGTTACGAAAGAGGCTATCAAGGGGGCGATAGAGGAGGGTATGGGTATAACCGTCCCAGGTATGGCGGCGGCTATGGCAATGGCGACAGATACTCTGACAGAGACCGTGCCGCCAGAGGCGAGCCTCGCTCCTATCAGGAGCGGGATGTTCCCACCGAAGAAGTGTCCGGTATTTTAGATATCATGCCTGAAGGGCATGGGTTTTTACGGCCTAAATATATACCTTCTGATGCAGATGTATATATTTCCGCCAGCCAAATCAGAAGATTCTGGTTGCGGCCCGGCGACTTAGTAGAAGGGGCAGCCCGGCCGCCCAAGGAAACTGAAAGGTATTTTGGTTTACTGCAAGTTAATAAAGTTAACGGGACTGACGCAGATAAATTGGTTTCTGCTGATGGCCGGCCTGCCAAAAGGGTCAAGTTTGAGGACTTAACCGCTATTTATCCCAATAAGCACTTAAAGTTAGAAACCGGTAAAACGCCGCTTTCCCAAAGAGTGATAGATTTGGTTTCTCCGATCGGTTTTGGCCAAAGAGGTTTGATTGTTTCCCCGCCAAAGGCTGGTAAAACTACTATTTTAAAAGATATTGCTTCCGGTATTGCCAAAAACCACCCCGATGTGGTTTTGATGGCAGTATTAGTGGGAGAGCGGCCGGAAGAGGTGACGGATTTATCCCGGTCCATTAAAGGTGATGTCATTGCCTCCAACTTTGACGAGCCGGCAGAGAATCAAACAACTGCAGCCGAAATAGCCCTTGAAAGAGCCAAACGTTTAGTTGAACAAGGCAAAGATGTGGTTATTTTACTGGATTCGATTACTCGCCTAGGGCGGGCATATAATTTGTCCGTACCGCCCTCTGGACGGACCTTATCCGGCGGTTTTGACCCGGTGGCCCTCTATCCTCCCAAACACTTTTTCGGGGCGGCCAGAAACTGCGAAGAAGGCGGATCCTTGACTATTATTGGAACTGCTTTAGTAGATACCGGCAGCAGAATGGATGATTTGATTTATGAGGAATTTAAGGGTACGGGTAATATGGAGCTGCACCTGGACAGGCGGCTGGCGGAAAGGCGGGTTTACCCGGCTATTGATATTGAGGCCTCGGGAACCAGACAAGAACAATTGTTATTTAAAGAGGATATTTATAAGCAGATGATAATTATGAGAAGAATGATTGGGATTTTGGGGGAGCAGGAGCGGACGGAGATTTTCTTGGGAAGACTGGCTAAAGCAGCCTCGAATGAGGAATTCCTGGGGACTTTGAAGGATATTAAATAAATTCCTAATTGACCTAAGTAACCTAATTTCTAATCAAATCCCAATACCCAATGTCAAAATATCCAAAATTGGTCATTTAGTCATTGGACATTCTTTAGGTCAATTAGAATAATTAGAAATTAGAAATTTGTGTTAAAATAATCCCCGTGAATTCTCTAATAGATGACCTTCGTGCCCTCTTGCATGCCCTGATTTGGTATTCCAAACTTAAGATCAAATATTTTGCCCGGGAGTTTGAAAAATTTAAGAATTTTGTCAAAGATACTTTAATGGCCGGCCGGGGCGCCCACCAAAAAAGCTTTTGGCACGGCTCCATTATTGTCCTGCTTTTGGTGGGGGTTTTAACCTCCGGGGTGTTCGGGGGACAAAGCCTCATTTCTTCCTCTTTTCCCGGCATTGGCGGCCCTGACCCCCGCTTTATTGCCGCTTTTGAACCTTTTCCCAATGGTCCGATAGTGGCCGGGTTTCAAGACACCCATACCAGCGTGTCGGAAAAACCCCGCTCGGAAATTATTGAATATAAGGTAGAAAGCGGCGATACTTTATCTTCGATCGCTGCTAAGTTTGGTATTACTACAGATACTATTAGGTGGGAAAATGATTTAAAAGGGGATGCTATTAAGCCGGGACAGGCTTTACGGATTTTGCCGGAGAGCGGAGTAGTTTACAAAGTTAAGTCCGGTGATACTTTGGAATCAGTGGCCAAGAAGTTTGCTGCTGAGCAGCAGCCGATTTTGGATTACCCTTTTAACGACATACCGGATGATTTAAGTTTAAAAGTCGGGCAGCTGTTGGTTATCCCCGGCGGTACGCCGCCGGAGGTGAGAGCTCCCAAGCCTAAGCCGCAGCCACAATATTTGGCCCGGGGACCTGCTTCCCCGGTTTTTTCCGCTCCGGGCGGGGCCCAATTTATCTGGCCGGCCGGCGGCAGCCTGACCCAATACTTTTCCTGGTATCACCCGGGCATTGATGTGGCAGACCGGTCGGCTCCGGGGATTGCGGCCTCAGACGGAGGAACGGTTATTGTGGCTGGCTGGCCGGATAGTACCGGGTATGGCAACAGGGTCGTGATTGATCATGGCAATGGTTATACTTCTTTGTATGCCCATATGTCTAATATCTATGTTTCGGTGGGGCAAACGGTGTCAAGGGGTCAATTAATCGGCCAGATGGGCTCAACCGGCCGTTCCACCGGCACCCATTTGCATCTGGAAATCCGTTATAAGGGAGTAGCGCTCAATCCCTTGGCAATTTTGAAATAGTTTTAGGGAATTTAGGGGTGGACTCACCGGGAATTGAACCCGAAACTGTACAATGCGAATGTACCGGTATACCGTTTACCTATGAGCCCGTGCTATAGCACTGAGCGAGCGAAGCCAAGTCTGACTTGGCGAAGCGAGTCGAAGTGGACCCTAGGGGAATTGAACCCCTTATCTTCTCCATGCCATGGAGACGTCGTA
>CAZWTE010000060.1:0-6809 GCA_964637465.1 uncultured Gammaproteobacteria bacterium
AGAGAACAATTACAATTCAAGCTTCAAAAGGAGTTGGCATCTCCTTCATTTATGGGTTACAAGTTGGCAACGGCGGAATAACCATGGGTACAGGGTCTATTCTTAATGGTTCCATTTATTCTAACGGCAGCATCCTGGGCGGCAATAATTCCACATTTACGGGTGATGTTTATGTAGCCGGAGCCAGTCAGGCAACTGCTGACCAGCAAAGTGATTGTTTCGGGGCAAATTGTCAAGATTACATCTTTGGAAAAAATGTCGCCGGGGAAAACCGCCAGGATGTAGCCCAGGGTTTTAGGCCGGCTAATGATGGTCTGTTAAATAAAGTATCGCTGAAGTTGAAAAAGGTCGGTTCCCCTGCCAATCCCGCAGTGAGGATTATGACCGATTCAGGCGGCAAACCAAATAAAAATGGTGTTTTGGCAACCGGTACTTTATCGGCAGATTTAGTAACAGGGCAGTTTAATTTTATTGATGTGACTTTTAATACCTCACCTGGCCTGGATAGCAGTGATACCTACTGGATTATGGTGCATTCTTCATCTTTAGATAACAATAATTATTGGATATGGTCACTGGACCTGGGGCAGGGATATACACCGGGTGCGCCGAAGTGGTCTGTTAATTGGCAAGCCGGTAATCCTGTTTGGAATTCAATCCCGGGAGATTTGGGGTTTCAAACTTTTATGGGAGGCGCGGCTACTTCAATAAATTTAGGTAATGGCTCGGTAATTTCCGGTAATGTCCATGCCGATACTATCAGTGGCGGTATGACTATTACTAAAGATGCTTACTATCAAATACTTGATCCTTCTGTAACAGTCCAGGGAACAAAATACCCCGACTCGGACAATCCTCCGCCGGTTGTTTTTCCGGTTTCTGATGCCAATATTACCGATTGGAAAAACAGTGCGGAAACGGCTGGAGTTACTTATGGTGATATTACAAATTGCCAAACTTCACTGGGGCCGGGAAAAATTGTCGGCAATGTTTCTTTGGGAAACAGCTGTAATGTTAAGGTTGTTTCACCGGTTTGGGTTACCGGTGTTTTAACCACCGGTAATAGCACCAAGTTTATTTTGGATTCCAGTTTTGGAGCTGCTTCAGGCATGATCATAGTTGACGACAGGATTAATCTTGGTAATGGCAGTGATTTGTTAGGTTCAGGTACTGCCGGTAGCTATTTAATGCTGCTTTCCACCTATGATTCACGGTCAAATGGTGAAGAAGCCATCAGTACAGGCAATACACCAATTAGCGGAATTTTATACGCTCCTTACGGAAAAGTGGAAATGCCAAATGGCGCCAGTTTTAAGGAAATTACTGCCTGGGAAATTGATTTGGGCAATAGCGCAGTACTAAATTACCAATCAGGACTGGCTTCAGCATTCTTTTCTTCCGGTCCTTCCGGATCTTTTTCCCTGGTGAAAGGAACATACCAGGTAAAGTAAAAAGTGTAGAGGTTCAGGAGTTACCAAAACTTCCCATTTTTGTCATCGCGAGGAGCGTAAGCGACGTGGCGATCTCTGTTTTGAGATTGCTTCGCTACGCTCGCAATGACAATTCTTTGTCAAATCCTGAACGATTACTAAAAAGTTATTTGAATTTTGAACTTGTTTGTGGTTACAATAGATATACTGCCTATGGGTAAAATTGCTGTTGGTTTAGATATTGGCTTTTCCTCTATTAAAGTTGTAGCTTTAGAAAAAGATAAAGAGCAATTTAAGTTAGTATCGCTTGGTTTCATACCCTCTCCGCAGCCAGGAATAATTTCTGATAATGATGAAGATTTGGAAGTACTGGCCAATACTATAAAAAGGCTTTTTGCGGCGACCAGGATTGAAAACAGAGATGTTGTTGTGGCGCTTCCCGAATCAAAAGTTTTTACCAGGGTGATTGACGATTTGCCATACCTTAATGATAACGAGTTGGCCTCAGCCATCCGTTATGCTGCGGAGGAATTTATTCCGATGTCTTTGGCTGATGTTAATTTAAATTGGCAGGTCTTGGTTAGATCTGACGGCAAAGGTAAGAACACTAAAACAATAGTGCTTGTGATTGCTTCACCTAAGCGGGCGGTGACAAAGTACCTGAAGGTGTTAGGGCTGGCAGGGTTGCGCCCGAAAGCCTTAGAAACAGAGATTATAGCTGTGACCAGGTCTTTGGTTGGCAACAACATTTATTCCCCTTCAACTTTAATTATGCAGCTTGGAGCTACGACTACTGATTTTGCCGCAGTCTCAAAAGGCCTGATTTGGCTGACCCGATCCATTTCAACCGGCGGCATGGCATTGACCAGATCTTTAGCGCAGCATTTTAATTTTGAGGTGAACCAGTCAGAACAGTATAAAAAAATTTACGGCCTTTTAGAAGACCAGTTAGAAGGGAAAGTATTTGAAGCCCTGAAACCGATCGTGGAGATTATTGCCGGTGAAGGTAAAAGGGTGATCCAGGCATATGATGCCAAATATCCCCAAAACCCTATTAAAAGAGTAGTTTTGTCCGGCGGAGGCGCAAAGCTGCCGGGATTAGTGATCTATCTGGCTAATATATTGGGGTTAGAAGTTCAGGAGGCTGATCCTTGGTATTCTATTGCTAAGGAAAAGAGTTCAATCTCCAAGCTGGCCCAGGATGCCCCATCTTATTCGGTTGCGGTGGGACTGGCTTTAAGAGAGGAATGATATGGCTAAAATTTTAATTAATCTGTTACCTCCGGAAGTAATGGCCCGGGAATTAAAGAATGTAAAATTCGTAAAAATTCAACTTATCGGGATAGCTGTAATTCTCTTCATGATTTTTTTAGCCGCTTTAACTCTGGCTTTGCAGATTTTGCAGAATCATAATATTGCCGTTTACCAGGCAAAATTAACCCAAGCCGAAGATAAGGCAGCCGACCTGAAGGATACCCAAGCCTCCTTGTTTTTGTTGGAAAATAGGATCAAAGTAATCAACCAATATTTAGGGGTTCCTTCCCGGCAATCCGCTATGTATCTGCTGATTGACAGGTTAATTCCTGCTTCTGTGGTTATTAATTCAATTACCATTCAGAAAGATGGTGAGGCGGTATTTTTGGCGCTGGTCCCCGATTCGGTAAGTCTGGATACTTTAATCAGTAATCTAACTACAAAAGACAACAACGAAGGTAAGATCAAGGAGGTTTTGATAGAGAGTCTTAATAGGGGCAGGGATGGGACGTACAGGATTAGTTTTAAGCTTAAACCCGGTTGATAATATGCAAAAAGAGAATTTAATTAAATTTTATTCGGATTTTAAGATATATATTTTTCCGGCAGTGGTAGTAATATCAGGTCTGTTTTTAACAATCTTTGCAATTTATCCCCAAACCGCCAAATTAATCAGTAATCAGCAATCAGCAGACGGTTTGATTAACAAGTCGCAATTTTTAGAAACTAAGGTTGCAGCTTTAGGAAGCTTTAACAAGGCAGATTTGTCGCAAAAGGTCAGGGCTGCTTTGGTTGTTTTTCCCGCAGATAAAGACTTTGGTAATATTTTCAGTTTACTGCAAAAAATAGCCATGGAGTCCGGATTTAATATTACTTCAATTTCTTTAGGCAATGCCGGAGGTAAATTAGGAAATACTGAGAGTTATGAGGTAAGGCTGGATATCCGGGGAGATAAAACCTTGATGCCGGTTTTATTGGGTAATCTGGAAAGATCACCGCGCCTCATTATAATAAATAACATTGATGTTTCAGCTAATCAGGCCAGACAGACGGATATCTCGTTGATAATCGGGGTTTTATATTCCCAGTTTCCCAGAAACCTTGGCACAATAGATTCTCCTCTGCCGGAAATTACCCAGGAAGATGAAAATTTACTAGCTAAGCTTTCAAGAGCAGTAATTCAAACTTCCGGATCCATAGATTCAGTTCCCAAAGGTAAGGCTAACCCTTTTGAATAAATATGAGGCCAGGTACTTTTTTGTCCCGGAAAAGAAGGAGATATCTTAACTACTATCCCCGGAACCGCCCTGGAAAACATTGGCTATAAGGAGGCAAATTTACAATTCTACCTTGTTGATAAAGGCAGTAACGGAAAAACCATTAAACTAAAAATTGGGGATTTGGGGAAAATCAAGCTGGAATAAGACTCATAGTTTTTGACATTAAGGGTTGCAATATGGTATAAATTGATTAATATGCCAAACCCAATTGAATCAGAGCATCAGGAAAAGCCAAGTTCTGCCATTTCTCAAAAAAACACCATGCTGCGTTGGGGACTGACTGCCTGTGGCTCATGGCAATAATTCAATGGTTATTCTTTACAAACGGCAGCAATTCTTCTTTAGTTAATAATCTTGATCTTGAACAATTTGCCACCATAGCCACACTGGGCTGGTGGGAAAAACCAATATATTCCACGGTTTTGCCTTTCTCTTTAGCCTTTTTAATAGCAGGCAGGAGATCGGTATCCGAGGAAATTAAAATAATATGATCACAGAGATCTTCATAAGTTGCAACCAGTATATCCACAGCAATATTAACATCTACTCCCTTTTCGTGTACCTTTCCTTTTGATTTCAGCAAATAACCCAGCGAATATCTTAATTTTTGCTTTCTCAAATGTGCCAATAGTTTTTGTTGTTTGTTAAATAATCTTTGGGTATGCTTTGTGCCGTCAGTTCTGACTGCTCCCACATAATAAATACTATCAACTAACTCCCCTTTAACTCCCCTTCTTTGGAAACTGTCCTTACGAAATTGGAAAAATTGAAGCTCAATTCATCATGAAGTTTCAAATCCCTAAGCTTAAAATAAAAATTGCTACCATCAATTAAAACAATGCATCGCTGTTTACTCATAGAATTATTATACAGTTTTTGGACCAAAAAAATCCTGCAAATGCCTTGCGGCCTTGCAGGAGAGTTAAGACCCAAATTTTATCAAATATGGTATACTTATGTCAAGAGGTGCTTGTTTAAAGGCAAGCCTATGGTCAAGAATAAAGGTTTGGAACCCAGGTTGCCAGACCGAACAAAAAAACAGTGCTCTTTTAAGGAAACACCGTTAAATTACAATATCCTAAAAGCGGAATTCTACCAAGGGGGTAAATATGTCCCAAAGGACTGAAGTTCCTCATTTTCATCATCCCTGGCAAAATTTAGGTGAAAGGTTAGGCCGCTTAACTCATGATGCCCGTGTATGGACAAGCCGGCATTGGAAAAGATTATCCTTAAGTGTTGCTGCCTTAGGTGCAATAGGATATATCATCCATGAGGTAGGCCCCCAGCAACCACCAGTAAAACCAACTACCCCAGCCTCAGATACACTTAATTTCCCTGGCTCAGGTTCAGCCATATTAATACCCGGCATTGCATCGCCAACCCCGGAACTACCTCCTTTACCAAAACCCTCACCTACTCTTGCCGCCGCTACCCCCGAAGCTTCTCCTACTAAAGCCGCTACTACGGAAGCAACTGCCACAGCTACTAATTCCCCTACTGTCAAACCTGCAGAGGCACAGCCAACCCCGACTGCTGTTGCAACCGTACCGGCAAAACCAACCCTGGCCCCAACACCAAAACCTACTGCTGAAAGGATAGTCAGGAATGCTAATTTAGGCACAAGCACACTTGAACCAGGACCTTCCCCTGTCTGGTCAGATAAAACCTGGGAACAAATCCTACAAGAAGTTGATGACAAAGTTTTACCTACTTCTCCTGTTGGTCCAATAGATAGTGAGGGAAATCCTGTCAAAATGGAGATTCAGTCTCTAAGAAGCGGCCTCGATCCCAGAGATCCTAATAAAATTACCAACATATTCTATACATATCCTTATCTGAGTCAGGGAACAGAAATCAGAGCCATAAGTTCAGGAATTGTAGAATTACTTGCAGATATGCCTGATACCAAAACATCACAAATAGTTGGTCATCAATTAACCATACGACACCCATCAGGAGGCATCGCTATGTATCCTTATATCCACGGCAAAGAACCGTTAGCTATTAAAAAGGGTGATTTTGTTCAACAAGGGCAATTAATTGCAAGAATTGGAGATCAAAAACTCCCACATATTATGCCTTGGGATATGTCTGTCACCTTCAGTCCTACGGGTAAAAAAGAAGATCAGGATGCTTATGTAGCGAATTATCAAAAATACTGGTATTCCTGGCCTCCGGTTTCTGCGCTTTCTCCTACAACCAAATAAAGCTAATCTTCTTGACTCTTTTTTGCTTTAAGATTAAGATGGATTTATGGAGAAATCCTTAATTAAATTACTCTTACCCTCTATAATCTTTTTAATCATTACAGGTATCTTTTTTCTGTTTCCATCTTCTGCTGCTGCCTATACTACCACCTGCAATAATCCCGCTTTAAGCTGTGATTTACCAGATAACAAATGCTGGTGCCCCAGCACCCAGGACTGGTTTGGCCTATTCGATCCTACCTATCCTTCAACCTGTAACTATACCTGGAATAATGTGGATTGTGGTAATCCCCCTCCAGATTCCCAGGTAGGCCCAGATTGGACCTGCTATTATCCGTCTTGTACTAATATGACTTATTCAGGAGGGGCCCAATGCACCTGGGCATCAGACAAAACATGCCCTGCTCAAGATATTTGTCAAAGCCAGGTATCATACCTTCAAGCAGGGCAATGTAATTCCAATTATGAGGCAAGGAAAGTAACACCATGTTCTACCGGAGGAACATATAAAACATGCTGTAACGGCAGCTATATGAGTGACAACGCTTGTGTTGTAACTGATCCTGCCAATAGCAAAGGAGTGTGTCCGGGAGGCACTACCACCATGCTTTGCGGGATAGATCCAGGTACCTGTGCTG
>CAZWTE010000061.1:0-6681 GCA_964637465.1 uncultured Gammaproteobacteria bacterium
TGTTAGGGTTAAGGGTGAAGCGTTAAGGGGAAAGTTACCTTTACCCTTTTCGCTTACCGCTTTTCCCTATCAAATTAACCCACCACTCTTCTGGCATCAAAAAATCCGCCACCCGGCGGATCTAATTTTACCGAAGAGTAGTATAAAAAATCTTTCGGTTGTTAATGTGCTTTTTTGAGTAGTATTCTTTTAGAACTTTCTCCTTTTTGATCCTGCACCATATGGTGCGTGACCACCCGGTATTGTAACCGAAGATATTCTCTTCTGTCAATACTTCAACTCCGTTCAGTATTGATACTGAGCATAGTCGAATGTATCAAGCAGCTTTCTTAAACACCTCTGCCAAAGCCGGACTTACTTCTTCCAAATTAGGTTCAACTTTTATTGCCTTCTTTTCAGTTATGGCTGAGGGCGCTGGCGCCTGGGATACCAGGACTTTCTTTTTTGTGACCCTCTTTACCACTTCTTCGTGAGCCTGGATTGGCTTAATCAATCTATATTTAAACACTCTAGCCACATCTGCATTACCTACAGGATTGCCGTTTTTACCAAACTTCACCGGCTTTTTCTCCGCTACAATCCAGTCAAATTTTTTAACCGCTGTCTCTCCTGATTCAAATTCACCTGCCCCGGTGATTGCTTCAACTGTTTCCTGGTAAGACCCGTCAGGTCCCGACTTTTTAACTATTTGGCTTCTGTTACCATCGTATTCAGCAGGCAAGAATTTAGCCACCAGCCAGCCGGCTATTTTATCCAAGCCCAATCTGTTAGCCTCAGCCCGGGCTTTAATAATAGCCTGCCTGATTTCATGTTTTCTGACTGCCGAAGCTTCATGGTCTTCTAGATAAAGCTTTCGTTCCGTAATTTCTTCCTCTTCCAGAACTTCCTCCGGCTCTTGTTGTACTTTTTCTTCAACTATTTCTTCCACCTGGGCAGCAACTGCTTGTGCTGGTTGAGTGGAATTTCTGACCTCTGTTTTTGCCTGTGTGCCTATGGCCGGCATCCATGCCGGAATGGCAGCTGATTCGGGCGCTGGCGCTATTAAGGGGGTAACCATAGGCTCAATTTGCGGCATGATCACTTCCGCCGGCCTCACCACCCTTGGTTCCACATCGGTAAACCAATACGAAGCTTCCCCGATAATCCTTGGCTCAACTACCGTCTCATTCTTAATGGATTCTGTTATCTCCGGCCAATCAGTTGGCTCAACAGCCTCTATGCTTTTTAAAGCAGGTACGTTGAAGTTGATTTCTCCTGCCGGAGTTATCCCTAAAACAGGTTTTAATGTTCCTCCTAATTTGGGAGGGGTAACCAAATCAGTCATTCCCATAGGTATAAAACCCTCCAGTGAAGCTACCGGTCCGTCAAGAGAAACGGCACTTGTCGGAGCTTCCAGCACCGACCCCAAGCTGGCCAGAGAAGGAACTCTTCCTATAGAACCTGTAATATTCCCCATCGCTGACCCGATTGACCCAAGTTCAATATTCATACTTACCTTCCTGTGAGTACTTTAACCTAACTGCCGCTTGACTGCTTGATAATATTCTGATATAATCCTGACGCATATGAATCTAAAATCAAAATACAATTTTCCTGAAGCAAAACTGGAACCGGATTTTGCCAAAGAAAATATGAAAAATTTTAGGCAGCTGATTGATGCTAATCTCTCTTTTGTGGTGCTTTCAATACCCGGAGTTGGAGTTTCTTGTTTTTTAAAATTTTTAGCTGTACAGGATTTTGCATACTTTATCCATGTTGATTTATACTCCCTGCCAGTCTTATCTATACATGAGTTTTACAAATTATTACTGTCAGAATTAGGCGTACCGCCCACAGAAAAAAGCAATGAAAAACTTTTGGAAGAAATTAAGAAAAGTTTAAAGGCTCTTTCCCAAAAATGGGGAAAAATTGTGATCATTTTCTCTAGATTTGATCAATTAAAAGCCCAGTTCGACCGGAACTTTTTATCCAATATCCAAAGCTTAACTACTGTTTCACAAAGCCCGGTAGTAGAAATTTTTACTTCTGTCAAACCTTTATACGAGATTGCTCCTGAGTCTTTAACCGGCGGCAATTTGAACTTTTATTCGGAAGAGTTGTACTTTAAGCCTTATTCCAAAGATGATTTAAAAAAGCTACTAAAAGTTGACCCGGCTAAACCTGTTCCAACTTCTGTTTTGAATAAATTGCTGGACCTGTCAGGAGGGCACAATCAGCTTTTCCGTATCCTCTTAAGCTCTCAAAAACAACAAAACCTGCTGCTGGACCAATTTGTCAAAATGCAGATGAAAGAACTGGTCGATTATCTTAATTATCACCAACGGAAAATCGTCCAAAAAATAGCTTCGGGTAAAACAACAGAGCCGGATGAGTACCTGGAGGGCGTAGGCATGATCTCGTCCAAAGGACGACCAGCCTCTGGCTGGAAACTTTTTACTCCCCTGCTTGTGGAATATATAAAAACTAATATGCCGGTTAAATTACCTGTAAAGGAAAGCAGATTATTTAAATTACTCCGCAAAAATATCGGAAATACTGTTTCCAAAGATGAAATCTTTGCAGAAGTCTGGCCTGCCCGCCGAAGCCTTGGCGAAGGCGGGGGTGAGATTGATGACAATGCTTCTGATTGGGCTTTAGATGCTTTAATTTACAGACTGCGAAAACACCCTTTTATGAAAGCCAGCAACTACGTCATTGAAAGCCAGAAAAAGGTAGGTTATACCTTAGTGCAGGTCTAAATGAATTATTTCTACATATTTTGTTATACTCTCTATTGCATATGGCAATTGAAACCAAGCTCAACACAACACTAATTATTGGAGGGACTTCCGGCTTAGGTCTAGCATTAGCAACCCTGTTAAATACTAAAAAGAATTTTGAAATTTATATAACAGGTAGAAAAAAACCAGACGATCAACAAATGAAGTTTATTTATCTGGATATAGATCAATATTCTGATCAACTCCCTGCTACAATCGATAATGTTATATCATGCTTACCACGAATTGACTTATTGGTCTATTCAGCAGGATTCTACCAAGAAGATACCATAAAACATTTAGCAGATTCAGAGATCAGGAGAATGATGAATGTAGGATTATTTGCACCAACTCTAATTTTAAATAGAGTTCTCAATCAACAAGAAGGATTATCTGGTTTTATAGCTATTACATCAACCTCTCAATGGACTCCAAGAATTTGTGAGCCTATTTACACTGCAGTAAAAGCAGGTTTAGGTATGTTTGCAAACTCATTATCTTTAGATCCACAGATTGGAAAAGTATTAGTCGTTGGTCCGGCGGGTATGCGGACTAATTTTTGGGCGCATACAGAAAAAGACACTAGCGCCATGTTAGAATCTTCGTGGGTTGCGAAACAGATTCATCACCTATATTCTGAGGGCAATTTTCAATACAAATGCGCAAAGATTTTGCGTGAACCTCCCAGGATCGAAATTGTTGAAACAAGGTAGTTATCATTATTAAGGTAACAACTTGACACGAGTGATCCTGAGTAGTATAAGTCTCGCGAAATTAATTATCCTGCCTGGAAAAGAAAACAGATGCTTGAACAAATTCCTATGCAGCCTTCTCAAGAGTATGATAGGTGGGACCGTCTCGAAGTAGTAGTAGATGGAGAAATTCAGGAATCATTCCCAACAGACCCAAAACATTTTCATAATCTTGATATCAATCAATGCTATGTCGAACCATTGCGGGCATTCGTTACCGAGAAACAACCACTCGCCCCAGTAACACTCCATCTTGGCCCAACGAATAATTGTTTTCTCAATTGTAAAAATTGCTGGACAGAATCTACGCATTCTACAGACCAACTTTCGCTAAAAGATATGCAAACCGTCCTTCAGCAAGCTCGAGAACTAGGTACTTGTGAAGTTCGCTTCCATGGCCCAGGCGAACCAACATATAATCGCTCTACATTGGAAGCAATCGAATTTGCTTCCCAAATTGGCTTGAGAGTTGCTCTTTTCACAAATGGCCTTCGCCTCACAGAAGAATACATCGGTCGTTTAATGGCTCAACCTAATTTCATGCTTCTCTGGGTTAGCACTAAAGCAGACGATCCAGAAACATATGGAAATGTTACAGGGGTATCACCAAAAGCATACGAACGAGTATTGAAACATATTGAAGCTGTAGGAAAAGCTCGTCTAAAACGACCGGATGATATAGTCCTTAAAGGCACCAATTTTATTTCTAGATGGACATACGCCACTTTTGCTACGAAAGCGGCGTTCCTTAAGGCAAATCACTTCAATGTATACAAAGGAGAACTACATGTTCCAACATTCTATGAAGCTCTGCGCGATCACCCAGAAGATATCCACCGTAATGTTGAAGCACTCAAACAACTCGAAACGAACACATTCATTACAAGCCAGCATGAAACCCCAATGGTTTTTGACCCTAATTATAAACGATATAAAATACCTCCACCGAAGTGCTTTGTTGCTAATTTACGACTCTACATCGACGGTAAAGGCGATTGTTACCCGTGTCTCGACTGGATAGATAACCAAACACAACGTGGCTATTCATTGGGAAATATAAAACAGCAAAGCCTCAAAGAGATATGGAACGGTGAAAAGCGACGCGCAATCGCAATGATGGATGGCTCTGAAACTGGGCAACATCCATTATGCAAATTCTGTGCGACACCACAAGCGAATGAAGTACTCGAACACATGATTAATGCTCTTACTGAATACCCGAATACGCAATTCCGCAAAGTATTCCGCCCTGGCTACGAACCTCGTGGAAAAATAGAATTTTTACCCGTTGTAAGTGCTTTATAAACTTTTGCATTTGCAGCGATGCTATTTAGATTTGTGAAGTCAAACTTATCGCTACCAATATTAGAAACAACGCCTCCTGCTTCTTTAACTAAAAAAGTTCCGGCAGCATAATCAAAGTCACAACCTAAGGGTTCAAAATTAATTCTTCCTTCAATTTTTCCGGACGCCACCATAGCATATTCAAACCCAGGAGGATAACCACTGGATAAAATCATTGCAAGCTTTCTCAAAGACTCAAATTTAGCAAGAGTGTTTTTGTTTATATCACATTCAAGATAAAGATATCCTTCTTCAAGAGATAGATTACTAACATATATTTTTTTGTTGTTACAATATGCACCCTGATCTTTTTGAGCATAATAAAGATTATCGTTAATAAAATCATAGACGACAGAAAAGATTATTTTTGTTGAATCAACTAAAGCAATCATTATTGTGCAGCCAGGAATACCTCTAACAAAATATCCTGTTCCGTCAATAGGATCCACCAACCAAAACCTATCAGATTTTTCTCTTGAACCGGATTCTTCACCTTTAAAACCAATTGAAGGGTAGTGCTTCTTAAGAGAATTTGCCAAAAATTCCTCTGTTTCTATATCTAAATTTGTTACAATATCAGCTGCGTTGCCTCCCTTATATCCATTACCCTTTATTTTTCCAAAATGAGGCTTTAATTTTTTACCCGCCTTAATTATTAATTCTAAGACATTATTGCAACTCAGAACATCATTCATGAAACTAGTGTAACATCTCTGAACCAAGCGGTATATCTCCCCGAAAAAAAGCTACTACCCTTCTTTCTTTAATTGCTTCAAGGATTTCTTTATAATTTGAGCGGGCACCAAACACCTTTGTCCCTACTAAACCAATTTCATCCAATATATGAAAGTCTGAAGATCCTAAGCCCGAAATATTAAATTCTTCCGCCATAGCCTCAAGTTGTTCATTTTGACCATGCGTCGTAATTACTTCAATTCCATCAATAATAGACTGATATTCTCTGACTTGTTTATAACTTAAGGATGTTCGTCTCCATGTTTTGCTTGGATGAGCTGCTATTGCTACGCCTCCGTGGTCATGTATCCATGCAATAACTGTAACAGGATCCTTGTAGCGGGGAATTTTGTATTTACTTCTATATACTTCATCCGGAGCTATTCCTAATGCTAGAATATGTGGCGTTTTACTTCCCGTCCTGCTTGTTATTTCAATTCCGGGTATAACTATTACCCCATACTTTACTCCAGCATCTAACCCCTCATCTAACCCCAGAGTAGTATCGTGTCCAGTAATAGCTATTCCATCAAGCCCTATTTCCTTTGCCCTAATAACTACTTCTTCCGGAGAATAATTTATGGAGGATGGAAAAGCAGAATACTTTGTATGGCCGTGCAAATCAAACTCTCCATAGTTTTCATTCATGAAAAGATCTCATTCGTTTTCTTAATCGCCTCATACAACACAATAGCCAGGGACACCATGACATTAAGGCTAATATTTACCCCAAACATCGGGATTTCCACTATCCCGTCTGCCATATCCAACGCTTCTTTTGATACTCCATAGGATTCATGACCTACCACTAAACAGATAGGCAAGGTATATTCAAATTTATCATATGGAACACTTTTATTACTCTGTTCTATTGCAATAACCACTCCCCTGTCATTCTGAGTGATTAGCGAAGAATCTCTCAACATGTTTGAGACTCGCATTCGCGAGAGATCCTTCGTCGAAGACTCCTCAGGATGACAATTCCATAAACCTTTAACTTTCTTAATTGCTTCCACCGCGCTCTCGCAATATTCCCAATCAACTATTTCCGTGGTATTAATCGAGGCTTTTTTTATCCGGGGATTTGGCGG
>CAZWTE010000062.1:0-6644 GCA_964637465.1 uncultured Gammaproteobacteria bacterium
TACAGGTTTATCAGATTTTATAAAATGTCCCAGGTCTTATTATTTAAAAAATCTAAGATGCCGTCTGTCGGAGCAGTCACTATTTTTTTTCCGGCAAGCAACCAGCCTTTTTTATAAGCCAAGAGTTCGTCTTTAAAGATTTTTTGCCCTAATGGCCTATTAAGATATTTCTCGACCTGATTAGGAGAAACAGATAGTAGTGTTGATAAATTTAAAATCCTGAATCCGGCCGGCACAGTAGCATTACCGATAATCTCTTCCGGTGTCACCTCCTGACCGACATTAACAACAAGAGTGCCTTTTCCTCTTAAAACTCTCAAAACGCGGGTTACAACGTCTTTCTCCACCCGCAAACCGGCTGGGACAAAATGACTCATAAACCCCTCCCATCCACAATTAAACCTAATTTTCCCCCGGCAACTTCAATCCTGCTTTCTGTTTTGCTTAAAACTTTGCCGTTTTGGACCTTAAATACTATTTCGCAGCGGTCTTTAGAACAAGGTATTCTAATCAGGTTGCCTTGCCGAATCTCATAATCTTGACCTAATAAATTCAAGTTCATTCTACCTGCCTGACTGGTAAACTGCGGCAGAATAACAGAACCCACTACCTCATCAACATCATCAGTTAAAACTACTGTCCAAAGGTCTTCAAACCAATCTTCTCTTTTCCTTTCCAACAGAAAAGCATCTATGAACGCATAAATTAAACAAACTGGGTCAGGAACAAAGTTGAGGAATTCGATCGGTATAAGCAGCTTTCTTAAAGTGATATTTAGAAAAGGATTGTCGCCAAGTAAAGCGTTTGGTTTGTATTGATCGGTTCTGGGGCCATTTATTTTTAAAGCCGCGCGAAGTATAGCTAAATCTATCTGCATATCCTGTGCTGTTTGGGGCAGCGTTTGCGGATATAAAATCCTGTTGGCTAAATAATTTTCAAGTTGAACCAAAGGTGGTACCGGCTTAAGCCAAGCGGCTATTGCTTCGGGGGAAATTTGATCAAGGTTATCAAAGCTATCGAAAAGTCCGGCAAGTTTGGGCATAGATCTAGTTTACACTAGATAGTTCAAAGTACAAAATGCTTTGTTATACTTTCGGGACAAATGGAAGCAATGCTAAATGGCGGGCATATTTAATTTCTCTGGTCACTGCTCTTTGGTGTTTACTACAAAGACCGTCTTTTGCTCTGGCTACTATTTTAGCCCGATCTGTTAAATATTTTCTAAGAGTGGAAGTATCAGTATAGCTGGGGCAAGTTTTACCCTGGCAAAAAGAACAAGCTTTTTTTGTTTTGCCTGTTTCTTCAACCCTTGATACTTTTGAAACCGTTTCTTCTTTTGATACTTTTTCCTCCGCAGAAGCTTTGGAAATGACTTTTCTGGTAATTTTTCTCTCCGCCATAATTTAGGGGATTATATACTAAATCCGATTAGAATGGAAGGTCGTCTTTGACTTCTTCTTGAGGTGCTTTTTCCTCTGCCTTTGGTTCTTCAACTTCCTCTTTAACTTCTGCCTCTTCAACCTTTGATACTTTTTCTTCCAGTTCCTCCTTTTTCACCGGTTCCACATCTGCATCATCAGTTGCTGTCACATAATTCCCGTTACCCTTTGGAGTCAGTATAATCATATCCTCTATCACAATTTCCGTAGTTTGTCTTTGAGTACCATCCTGCGCTTCCCATGACCTGGTCTGCAACCTGCCGGAAATAAATACCTTCATGCCTTTTTTAAGGAGCTGGTTACAAAGTTCTGCTAATTTATTCCAGGCAACCAATCTATGAAATTCTACTTCTTCTTTTCTTTCGCCTTCTGAGACATAAGTCCTATTGGTGGCCATGCCAAAAGTTACAACCGCAGCACCATTTGGAGTATATCGAAGTTCGGGGTCTCTTGTTAAATTACCTATTAACTCTACTCTATTCCAAGATCTACTAGCCATTTTCTATCTTCTACCTTCCATCTTCAAAAAACTATCTTCCATTTTCCGTCATCTATCGTCTAATCAACAAATATCTCAAAACATCTTCCTCTAGATCCAACCTTTTGTCAAGACCTTTGGCCCCTTTAGGGCCTGCCTCAATTTCAAAATGGGCATAATAACCTTTAGTTTGCCTCTTTATCGGATAAGCAAGCGGTCGAACCCCCCAAAGATCTTCTTTTGCAACCTTGCCATCTTCCCCTGCCAACTTTTTGGTCACGGAATCCAGAAGGCCTTTTCTTTCTTTCTCATCCAACTCAGGTTTTAAGACTAAAGTTAAATAATATGAATTCATGATTGGGTAATTGTACTAGATACGATCATTGTATTCAAGCACTCTATTTGAAACTTCAAATGATCAATAGATTCATGTTCTGCTAGAACACTAAAATATGGCACATAATTTTTAATCTGTTCTTTAGTTAAACCAAGCTTCCTGTTTAGTGTCCAAGCAATTTTCTGCCGGGGATCATAAACACATCCAGCAATACTATCAATAATAAACTTATGAACTACTTCAACTTCATCTTTTCTATCTTTAATCTCATCCCTTCTGTTCTTATCTCCTCTAATAACTTGCAGTATTTTATTAAAAGTAGCGGGCTCACCTACGACCGTAATCGGCTTTCCTTTTATATAATTAAATCCCACTGGGTAAATTGGTACATTAGGCGCCAGCTGCGCTATTTGAGCCATACCGTTATCTACATCTAATAAATCAAGCTCTGGTAATCTTGTTCCCTGCGGAAAAGCCCCTACCAGCTTCCCTTTTTTTAAATCTTTAATCGCCCTTCTAGTGTCTGCTTGTGATTGGGCATCATTCATCCCTAAATTTATCCAATAGCAACCAACTCCTCCTATATACCAATTAAATAATCCCATATATAAACCGCCTGTATGATCGCTTCCTCTGCTCTTCCGACGTCTTTCTTTGATATGATCAGCTTCTGGCGCGTTTGGATCTCTTAAAGTATTCCTGGCAAACGAACTGATAGTTCGACCTTCTCTGGCGGCCAGGTCTTGCAGTATCCACATATCTATTGGCTTAACATGATTTCCTACCACTAAACCACCACTATCATTCGGTAATCTTGCACCTCTAAACTCGGCTCTTTTAATAAAATAGAACAATTCCAATGGTATTGCCGTAGCCAGATAAACCGGAGCATTAAAACCGGGATTCTCAAAATGCAAACCTACATATCCATTCCAAGGATAAGGAAATCTAGGAGCGATTGCATAACGAGCTTGATCCAATCCGTTTACCAGTACCTGCCCAATCCCCTTCATAGTTTCCCCAATTCTATTTCGTTCCTGTTGCTCTACTCTACTAGACATATTACTCCCACTTATTTATTACTGATCTGGGTTGAAATAAACTATTCCTTAATCTAAAGGGGACTGACAACACTTGCTCTATTGCCCCAGGAAAATATTGGAAATCCTTCTCAACTTCCGGATCATAACCTTCAGCCAATCTGCTATAAAACTCTCTTAAATAAGGATTTACCATCTCAGGAGCTAATTTACCCAAATAAGCCATCATTACATCAGCCCGATTAATAGCCTTGCCTTGAAAAGTCTGACCATCAATAGCTTGCTCCCAAATTTGCCCCACTTTAAATGGTTTACCTGCCACAACATGAAGCGCTGTTTGGGTGAGTCGAAAATTCTTGTTTGGGGGATTAAACTTTTCCATGCCCCAAAGCATGACCGGAAAAATATATGCCTCACTCTTACTCTCAGGAGCATAATCTATTACTTTAGCGGCTGCTCTTTCCGTAAAACCGGTCAAAGAGCGAGTTGCTTCGGGGTAAACACAAATAACCTTCCCTTCTTGCGGTATTCTCGCTCGGAGCTTTTTAGCCTCTTCATTTAAAGTACCTAAATTCTTAGCATAAATCTCAATTAATTCATGACGATTATCATATTCAGTAGGTGAAATTAACCCCTCGCGTGATTGTCTAATCAGATCCTTCAATCCAATCTTTATATTATTAAAATCAAAGGGTGTTGGAATAAAAATTACGCTTTCAGCCGGCATAAACCACTTAATAGGCCACCTTTCAATCATTTTAAGACCAGCCATAAAAACTAATTTCCGGCCGAAATCTTGGAACCCAAATCGATTAAATGCATGACGACGAGCTGAATGGTCACCATCACAAAGATGGTTACCTATCTCCGTAACATCCTCCCCATTCTTTACTAATCCAGCTGCTGTAGCAAGATTATCCAAACCCTTTGCCCAGATTCCTGGTACAACTGCATGACAAAGCCCTTGAACTGTCAAAGTCTTAAAAGGCTCTGCTTCCCAATAAACCTTCTCGTCCCGAATTAGTCCAGGTATAGTAATATTCCTTCTCTCGGCAAGTGAAATAAGTTGCTCAACCGGCATATATGAAGAGGTATTGTACTCGTGCCTATAGTAAATATCAAGCCCTCGTAATTTTAATCTAATTTCCTAATTTAATACTAATAATAGGTATAAGGATCTTTTCGGATAGTATCAAGAAAGTTATTTATGCCAGGGTATTGGTATACCAGCTCTTAACCCCGGCGGCATTAATCTCAATAATCTATTTCTGCCCTTTCTTGTAGCTGATTCTTCCACTACCCCTCCCACTGTATAAGTTGCCAGATTCGCTTTTTCCATTTTATCCATTAATTCTAATTTATCCCCTCTTAAATATTTAAAATAGATAACGGGTACACCAATTAACGTGGCATAACCCCATATGTAAGCAAGCTCTCCGACATAAGGAGTTTTGATACCTATGAAAAACGAGGCACCTGCAGCAACTATACCACCAACACCTGCATATATGATTTTTTTGCTTCTGTTATGCTTCCGTTTCTCAGACTGAGGCACAGCTTCGATTATATCTGGACTTTTAGACATAAGTAACAATTATACCAAAACTATGGGATAAAGTCAAGCTAACTGCCTGCTTACATTGTATCTGGTTATATTAGGCAATATCTGGTAATATTAGGTAATATCTGGTAAATATGCTAGTTCCCCCAAAATATCAACTCACCCCGAAAATTTCTCAACTTCTACAATCCATTGAAGGAAGCAGGCAAGTAATTGACTCCATTACTGTCCCTCCTGAGATAGAACAAAATATCAGAAGACAATCTACTTTAAAAAGTTCGCTTTTTTCAGCCCGGATTGAAGGAAATCCTTTAACTTTGGAAGAAATTCAAACAAACCCTTCCAAAAATCAAAAGAAGCAGGAGGTTTTCAATATATTAAAAGCCTTAAATTGGACCCATCAAAGAAATGCCCGGGATCTTTCTTCCAAAGACATCCTTAACCTCCATAAGATGGTAATGGAGGGTTTGATAGAAGCAACTGACTTAGGAAAATTCAGGACAAACATCGAAGCAATCTTTAATTCTGCAGGGATCGCCATCTATTTGCCTCCCAGGCCATCACAAATCCCGCCTCTTACAAATCACTTAATTAAATTTATCAATAGCTCTAAAGAACAATTTATCCCCATTAGGGCTTGTCTTACTCATTACACCTTTGAAAAAATCCATCCCTTCCTGGATGGTAATGGCCGGGTTGGACGATTACTTCTTCAGCTAGTACTCTCTAAAAACCATTACAGCATGAAAGGCCTGCTTTCTTTGGAAGAATATCTTGATAACCACCGAAGCCAGTATTACCAGGTCCTAAATGAACCGGAAAAAGATGTGACTGATTATCTGGAATTTATGCTGGAAGCTATAGCGGAAACTGCCCATCAGGCTAAACAACTAGTTCTGGAAAAACAAGAAATAAACATGGAGGATCTGCTATTACCAAGACGCTCAGAAATTCTAAATATTATTAAAGATCATAGATTAGTTAGCTTTGACCTGATCAGAAGAAGATTTGTAGGTGTAAACGAAAGAACCTTAAGGTATGACTTAAAAAAATTGCAAGACCGGGGTTTAATCAAAAAAAGAGGCACCACTAAAGGAGTCTATTATGAGCCAATTAAAAACTCTACTACGTCTCCGTCAGACATCACATAATCTTTTCCTTCAGTCCTGACCCAGCCTTTTTGTTTGGCAGCAGCCAACGACCCTGCCTCAATTAACTTTTGATACTCAATTACTTCTGCCCGGATAAACTTTTTCATAAAGTCCGTATGAATCACACCGCTTGCCCTGAGGGCAGTTTCACCTGCCCGAAGGGTCCAGGCCCGGACTTCTTTTTTGCCGGCTGTTAAAAATGAAATTAAGCCAAGCAGTGAATAAGCCTTCTTAATTAACCTTTCCAAGCCTGTTTCCCTTATTCCCAACTCTTTTAAGTATTCCAGCCTTTCTTCCTCAGACAAATCCGCCAGCTCCTCCTCCAGCTTAGCCGATATCACCATCTCATTTTCATTTTGTTCACGGTCGTGAAGTTTTTGAACATACTCCTCCTCAGACACATTGTAGACATACAAAACAGGTTTAATGGATAAAAGAGGTAATGTGGTAATCCAATCCTGCAGTCTTTGATCCATATCTGCTGCAGTTTTAATAAGTTTATCCCCTATATAAATTCCCTTATCCAAATCTTCTTTAATCTTTTTTAAAATCTCTAATTTTTTAGGGTCTAAAGGATCTTTGGAAAACTTTAATTCTTTTTCTGCAAAAGAAATTAATTTATCTATTGTTTCAATATC
>CAZWTE010000063.1:0-6580 GCA_964637465.1 uncultured Gammaproteobacteria bacterium
CCCGACTGATTTATCAGTAATTGGGGCTCCGGAGGAACAGGGCAGGTATATCTCCCTGATGACTTGTGTGCCGCCGGGCCTCAACCTTAAAAGACTGGTTGTTTTAGGCAAAATGATATAATTTTTCAGGTGAAATATTTAGGCATTGATTTTGGAATGCGAAGGATTGGTTTGGCTATATCTGAAGGCGAACTTGCTTCTCCTTGGCAAATTATTGGAGTAAAAAATTTTGCCGATGCGGTAGAGAAAACCTCAAAAATCATTGTTGAGGGAGGTTTTGAAAAAATAGTGGTTGGCTTACCAGGGGGTAAAATGGGCAAGAATGTGATAGGGTTTATTAATGCCTTAAAAAAACAAGGCTTTGGGGTGGGTATTGCTGATGAAACATTATCTTCTAAAAAGGCGCTGGAAACGATGATCGGGCAAGGTATTCGGCAAAAAAAACGCCGGTTCCAGGATGATTATTCTGCTGCCGAAATCTTGCAAAATTATTTGGATAGCTTATGAAGAAAATTATAACTATTATAATCATGATAATTATTATAATTTTTATAATACGTGGCTGGTGGGACAGCCAGTTAACTGCTGTGTCTGCCGATAAATCCCCCCGGGTGTTTGTGATTGCTAAAAGAGCCGGAGTAACGGAAATTGCTAAAAAATTAAAGGAGGAAAACTTAATTAAGTCGGAACTGGCTTTTAAGATTTACGTTAAACAAAACAACTTGGATAGCAAATTGCAGGCTGGTTCATATAAACTCTCCCCTGCTATGCCGGTATCGGAAATCACCAAAGTTTTGCAAAAAGGCAGTGAAGATATCTGGGTTACTTTGATAGAGGGTTGGAGAGTAGAGGAAATAGCAGGGGAATTAAATTCCAAATTCCAAATTCCAAATTCCAAATTTTTAGAGTCGGCAAAAGAAGGGTATATGTTTCCTGATACTTATCTTTTTCCCAAAGAAGCAACTGTTGAATATATTGTAGATACTTTAAGAAAAACTTTTGATACCCGTTTTGCATCTGATCTGCGGGCAAAAATCCGCGCTCAGGGTTTGACTGAAGAACAAGGAGTTATTTTGGCATCAATTGTTGAACGGGAAGCCCGTTCTGATCAGGCAAGACAGATGGTTGCATCAATTCTTTTAAAAAGGTTTAAGATTGGCATGGCTTTGAATGCTGATGCCACAGTCCAATATGCTTTAGGCTTTCAAAAAACAGACAAGAGCTGGTGGAAAAGGCATTTAACTTATGATGATTTAAAGGTTGATTCTGCTTATAATACTTACACCCACGCCGGTTTGCCTCCAGCCCCTATTGCTAATCCCGGACTTTCATCCCTGAAAGCTGTGGCCGATGCCGATCCGGAAACCCCCTATTTGTATTACTACCATGATTCAAAAGGAGTGTCCCATTATGCCAAAACCCTGGAAGAACACAATGAAAACGTTGCCAGCTATCCTTAGTTTTTTCCTTTGTATCTATGTATAAATTTTGGGGAAAAGTCAGGAAACATAACCAAAGGGGTAGAAAATTGGGTTTTCCCACAGCTAATGTAAATTTAAGCAATCAAATTCCGGAAGGAATATATATTTCCCAAACTAAAATTAAAAAACAAGAATATCTGTCATTAACTTTTATTGGCGCTGCCAAGACTTTTAATGAAAGCCAGTCTCGTGCTGAGACATATATCCTAGATTTTAATGACAGCATTTACGATCAATGGATTTCAGTTAAGTTGATAAAAAAAATCCGCGATAACCAAAAATTTCAATCCGCTGATAGCCTGATCAAACAAATGGAAAAAGATGAGAAAGAAGCAAGAAAATATTTTAAGCAATAATTCTTTTCCTGGCAAGTTCAAGAGATTGGTCCTGGAAGAATTGTTTTACCTCCGCCCAGGAAACAGGGATAAACATTTTTGGTAATTTTTGTGGATCGGCATCCGCGAAGTAACTAAGACTCCGGGTAATATGGTAGATGTTATTGGATAGTCTCTGGTATTTTTGATCATAAAATCTTAGAATTTGACTAAGAGTAAATTTCTTTTTGATCAAAAAATAAAGATCAATAAAATCACGTTTTGTTCCTCTTGAGCAGATAGCGTCAATTTTCATAGCCGCAATATCTTCCGGCGAAGCTATACTGACTCCAGAGAAAAGGGATGTTTTTTTAATGAGAGGGTATTGATAATAAAAATAACTGAATTTTACTTTGGGAAAACTGCCTAATATGGTCCATTTGGAAGTTTCATCCAGTTTAAATCCCGGTAATTGCTCCAATTGCTTTAGGACAATTTCTGTGGGAAATTCTTTTTCCGTAAAGAAATCAAGATCCAAAGAAACCCGATGGTCTATTTGGAGAGCGCAAGCTGTTCCTCCAGCCAGATAAGCGTCTTTTAAAATACCAGATTTGCCTAATAGGGCCAAAGCTGCTGCCGCATTTTTAGATAAGGTTTTTGTAAACATACCACCTTTCTTTTATCTATGCCTAGAACAAGAGCCCAAAAATTGGCAGTCTTAGGGGAAAATCCCCGGCGGTTTTTAATTACCTCTTTAATTAAGTCTTTTGGATAATGTTTAAAAAGCCAACGGATTGCTTTATCATTACCACGGTCTATCAGCCTAGCCACGATGTACTGGGCATACTTTTTGGCATTAATATTATTAAAATCCACATCCCAAAAATATTGTTTTAAAAACTTCGGCAACTTTTTCACTAGGTATATTTTAACATAAATTTAGTTAATTTTTTGTATGGGTTTACAATTTAAATCCGTGGATAATCTAATGGTTTTCTTAATTTGAGTTTCTGAGGGTATTTGATTTAACTGGCACATACTCATATATTAATACTTTTTGTACCAACAGCTTTACATTACCCCTAACTTGACCCTTGACTGCTAAGTTAATCTGTGGTATTTTATACTCAATTGAATAGAAAAAATGAAGGCGTACGGGTACGTATGCTTGATTTTGTTGATTAAGCTAGGTAGGCAAACTGTCCCATCCTCTTAGCAACGAATAGGCCATCTACTAATGTTATTAAACTTATCTAATACAAACCTTAGCGACCGTAAATACTTTAGCAAAACGCCTTTTATCGTGCCTGAGCTCAATTTAATCCAAATTCAACTTGATTCATATCACTGGTTTTTACAAACAGGAATTGCCGAAGTCCTTAAAGAGATCTCCCCTGTTGAGGACTTTACAGGAAAGAATTGGACCCTGGAACTAGGGTCCTTTTATTTTGGCAAACCCAAATACAGCGCTGAAGAGGCTTCTTTAAAGGGCGTCACTTATGACGCTCCTTTAAAAATTGAGGCTATTTTAATTAACAAACAAACCGGCCAAAGGTATAAACAAGATGTATTTTTAGGGGATATTCCCCAAATGACTGATAAAGGTACATTTATTATCAATGGGGTGGAAAGGGTGATTATCAATCAATTAGTCCGTTCTCCCGGGGTATTTTTCCAAGCCACTGATGATCCGATTACCGGCAAAAGGCTGTATTCCGCAGAAATCCGTCCTTACCGGGGTTCCTGGCTGGAGTTTTCCGTTTCCCGCGGAGGGGTTTTGACTGCCAAAATTGACAGAAGAAGAAAATTTGCCGCCACCACTTTACTGCGGGCTTTAGGCTTTTCCGATAATGCCGCTATTGCTGAGCTTTTTACGGATGTAGATAATAGTGAGGATAAGTTAATTGATGCCACCTTGGCGAAAGATCCCACAGCCAATACTGATGAGGCTCTGTTAGAAATTTTTAGAAAAATGCGTCCGGGTGATCCGGTGGTTTTGGACAATGCCAAAGCTTTACTGGACGGAATGTTTTTCAATTCCCGCCGTTATAATTTAGTCAAAGTCGGCAGGTATAAAATCAATAAAAGGTTAGGTTTAAATCTGCCGAATACCCCGGAGAATTGGATTTTAACTAAAGATGATATTATCGCCGCTTTAAAGTATCTTATTAAGTTGAGTCATGGTGAAGGCAAATTGGATGATATCGACCACCTTGCTAACAGGCGGGTTAGATGCGCCGGAGAATTAGTCCAGCAAAATGCTTTTAGGATTGGGGTTTTAAGGCTTGAGAGAATAATTAAAGAGAGGATGAGTTTAACAGCGGCTGATGCGGAAGTCTCACCGGGCGGTTTGATAAATGCCAAACCGGTGATTGCTGCCATTAATGAGTTTTTCCGTTCCTCCCAACTTTCCTCTATCTTAGACCAAGTCAATCCTTTGTCTGAATTAGATCATTTAAGAAGATTATCAGTCATGGGAGCAGGCGGTATTACCCGGGACAGGGCTTCTTTTTCCGTCCGGGATATTAACCATTCTCAATACGGCCGTATTGATCCGATCAGGTCTCCGGAAGGCCAAAATATTGGCCTGGTTACCTACCTCGCTCTTTATGCCCGTATCAATGAATATGGGTTTTTGGAAACCCCCTATAGAAAAGTAGTCATAGAACGGGGTAAGCCAAAAGTGACTGATGAAATTGTCTATTTTACCGCTGATGATGAGGAGGATTCGCACATTACTGAAGCAACTGTCAGGATTGATGACAAAGGTTATATTCTGGACGAAAGAGTGCCAACCCGTTTTCAGGGCAGTTTTTTTGAAGGACCGGCCAAGGATATTTCTTTAATCGATATTTCTCCCCAGCAAATTTTTGGCACTAGCGCCTCGTTAATTCCGTTTTTAGCCAATGATGATGCCAACCGGGCTTTGATGGGTACGCAAATGCAATGCCAGGCAGTCCCGCTGCTGAGGCCGACAGCTCCTATTGTGGGAACTGGCATGGAACGGGTGGTGGCAGATAATATGGGCCGGGTAGTCAGGGCTACTGAAGATGGGGTAGTCAAATATGTGGATGGCAAAAAACTGGTTCTGACAGGTAAAAAAGACGACATCAAATATGAAATCAAGAAATTTATCCATTCCCCTCAAGGCACTTGTTATTCGCAAAGGCCGGTAATCAATATTGGTGACAAGGTTAAAAAGGGCCAATTATTAATTGATGGGGCGGCTTGCCAAAACGGCGAATTAGCTTTGGGTCAAAATTTGCTGATCGCTTATATGAGTTTTGACGGTTTAGGTTATGAGGATGCTATTGTGATTTCTGATCGGTTAGTCAAAGATGATGCGCTCACCTCAATTCATATTGAAGAATATGAAGTTGACGTGGTAGAAACCAAGCTGGGTCCGGAGGAGCTCACCTCCGATATCCCAAATGTGTCAGAGGAAGCGCTGGTTAATTTGGATGAAAAAGGGATTGTCAGAATTGGAGCAGAGGTAGGGCCGAATGATATTTTAGTGGGTAAGGTTCAACCCAAAGGTGAAACTGAATTAACTGCGGAAGAGAGGCTCCTCCGGGCGATTTTTGGAGAGAAAGCCAAAGAAGTGCGGGATACTTCTTTAAGGATCCCCCATGGTGAACGAGGCACAGTTATTGGAGTGCAAATCTTATCCCGGGATGAAGGCGATGAGCTGGATACCGGAACTTTGATGAGAATCAAGGTCAAAGTTGCCCAAATGAGGAAGGTTACTGCCGGAGACAAGCTGGCAGGCCGTCACGGTAATAAAGGAGTTATCTCCAGAATTGTCCCTGCCGCTGATATGCCTTATCTGGCAGACGGTACGCCGATTGATATTATTATTTCTCCCCTATCAGTTTTATCCCGGATGAATCTGGGGCAATTACTGGAAACCCATTGGGGTTTTGCTGCTAAAGCTTTGGGTTACAAAGTGGCTGCGCCTGTTTTTGAAAAAATTCCGGAAGAGAAGTTAATTGAGGAATTAAAAAAAGCTGGATTATCTGTTGACGGTAAGATGCAACTTTTTGACGGCAGAACCGGACAACCGTTTGAAAATACTATTGTAATAGGGATCAACTACATTCTCAAGCTTATTCATATGGTGGAGGAGAAAATTCACGCCCGTTCCACCGGTCCGTATTCTTTAGTAACCCAACAACCTTTGGGCGGCAAGGCCCAGATGGGCGGACAGCGTTTAGGGGAAATGGAGGTTTGGGCGCTGGAGGCGTATGGGGCAGCCCATATTCTGCAAGAGATGTTAACTATTAAATCTGATGATGTGGTAGGCCGGGCCAAAGCTTTTGAGGCAATTGTTAAAGGCATTGATATTCCCCAAGCTTTAATCCCGGAATCATTTAAAGTTTTAGTGAAGGAACTGCAAGCCTTAGGCTTAAATGTGGAAACGCTTGGCGCCAAGGTAATGCAGGAACAAGAGGCAGAGGAAAAAACTGAGGTGGCACAGGAAGTGGCAGAGCTGGCCCAAGCGCTGGAAATGCAGCCAACCGGAAACGAACAGGAGCTTGCATCCGAAGGTAGTTCTTTTGAGATAGTAGATGCAAGCGCGCTAGAGAAGAAAGAGGAAGAATGAACGATTTATTAGATTTTGAATCATTAAAATTAACAGTAGCCAGTCCGGAACAAATAAGAAGCTGGTCTTTTGGTGAGGTGACCAAACCTGAAACTATCAATTACCGGACTTTAAAAGCTGAAAAAGACGGACTATTTTCGGAAAATATTTTTGGCCCTACCAAAGATTATGAATGTTACTGC
>CAZWTE010000064.1:0-5692 GCA_964637465.1 uncultured Gammaproteobacteria bacterium
TTTAACCTCGATATCACCAACTTGGCCTTTTGAGTAAAGTAGTTTGTAGTTGGTAACTTGTAGTTGGTCTTCTTCAGAACCAAAAGCATCCAGATAGATAAATACAGGATTTCCTTCAACGTGCCCGGGGTCGGTTGCCCTGATCCGGGCGGGATCCGTATACATACCCATCACCTTCCTTTCAACCTCCTGCGCTGAATCTGCTAAAAATATGGCATTCCCCAAAGATTTTCCCATCTTGGCCTGGCCGTCTGTACCCGGCAAAGTCGGTACTTCCCCAATTAATACATCCGGCAAAGTAAATACCTTCCCATACAAATCATTAAACTTCTTACCAATATCCCGGGCAAATTCCACATGGGCCTTTTGGTCTTTACCCACCGGCACCAGATCAGCCTTAAAAGTTAAGATATCAGCCGCCATCAGGATCGGGTAATAAAATAATCCCACTGTATCCTGTTCTCCGTGATCTAACTTTTCCTTTAAAGCCGGCTGTCTGGCTATTACCGAGCGCGGAGTCAAAATACTTAAAAAATAAGCAATTTCTACAATTTCCGGCACTTTGGATTGAATAAAAATGGTAGTTTTTTGGGGATCAATACCCACCGACAGATAATCTAAGACCAGGCTGCTGATATTGTTTTCCAGCTCTCCTGCCCTATCAAAATGAGTCGTTAAAGCATGCAAATCTACCAAAGGCACAAAGGTTTCATATTCCTCCTGTAATTTGACGGTATTTTTTAATTTGCCAATATAGTTGCCTAGATGAAACTTCTCTGCTGTGGGCCGGTCTCCTGTTAGTATCCTCTTCATAATCTCTAGTCTACCATAATTTTCCCACTAAAAGATGTCCCTTTCAGGCATCAATATCACTAACTTACCATGATAACTATGCTGACCTGGGTCTTATTCCTGCATTCTTCAGTATATCCAAAGCCTCTTTTCTGCTATCAACAAGCAGCCAGGGATCAAGCACTTGATCCTCAATACGTTGCCTCCCTCTGCCCTGAGATGGCACAAATATAACATCTTTACCGCTAACCATTCTTACTGGTTTACTACATCCGAAAATTCGACATTCCAAACAGTGTCCCGGCCTTGTCCACTCAACCTTCAGTGCCGAAGCGTCAGCCACTACTTCTTGTACGCCCCCTGGTCTCGTTTCCTGGGTTAAATCTTTTAATTCCGTGGGAACCACGGTTAAAGTTACCTCCCTATTTCTGCCGTCTTTTCTAGTAAGTTCTATTCTTGGCGATTGCGGTTTTTGATAACCGTTCAGACTTCCTGCATGATTCGTTTCTCTTGCCCGAAAAAATGCGTCAATCTGTTGCTCTAATGTTATTGGCATATTTCCTCCTTTAAAAAGCCGTTCCTGTTTAGGGGGCGGCTTGAAGAGAGTTTATTCCCTTTTGGAATTTAACCTCACCATTTTTGTCAATGATTATTCTACTATAGGATTGGGTAAAAGTCAAGTTTTTGTACCAATTCTAAAAATTGGGCTGGTGTCACAATCTTAATTTTTTTATATTTTCCCAACTTCAATAAATCCTCATCCCCTGTAATAATAAAATCACAATCACCCTCAACAGCCGCCTCCAGTACCCTATTATCGTCTCTATCCCTGACAATATTGATTGATTCCTTTGGATGCACTATCAAAAAGAGTTCACTAATACTGCTTGCAATATCAGATAAATCAGGAATCAATCTTGGAAACTTTTTGTTTATAACTTCTATCAACTCAACTAGAAGTATCTGCGAGATAACACCTTTTATTTTCTCTTTGATAGTAAGTAAGAAAACTTCCCTGGGAACACCGCCAAAACCGATTGCTGAAATCAAAATATTCGTATCAAGAATAACTCTAACTTGGCTTTCGTCCGTGCCTGAATTCATACACTATTTCATTAACCTGTTCTTTACTCTTAATACCCATTTCTTTCATTGCTTTTTTCCCTGATTTGAAAATACGATCCCATGAATCCATTCTATTCATATATACCCTTAATGCTTCACGAATCAGCTCGCTTCTATCACGATACTCTTTTTTAGCCCGTTTATCTACTTTTTTAACTAATTCTTTTGGTAATGAGATATTGAGTGTTTGTGTTTGCATACAGGTATTGTATAGATATTGTATAGGCTTGTCAATGGTTCAGCTTATCCCTGAATTGATCGTAGCTGGTTTGGGGAACAATATAATCTTCTATTTCATAAGAGTCTTCTTTAATAGTAATTTTTTGATTTTCTTTGAGGTCTTTTTTCAGCACTACCCCGGGACCAACCAAAGAACCTGATCCGATCCTGACCCCGGGCATGGTAGCAGCATTTACCCCTATCCTGACCCCAAAGCCTGCTATTAACCCCAGTTTAGACCTGCCTGTATCAATACCATGTTCTTTAATAGTAATTGTCCGGTTATCCAGTCTTAAATTAGCCAGCACTGCCCCTGAACCCATTCCCAAATCCCCTTCGATAACCGCATCTCCAATATAATTAGTATGAAACCAGGAATTTGCCCCGATATAACTTCTGGTAATATCAGAATTAAATCCGGTCACGCAACCTGCTTCTAAATTTGATCCCCTAACTATGGAGTTGTTTCCCACAATACAATTCCTGCCAATGTAACAAGGGCCTTTGATAACTGCCCCTTCAAACACTTTTACCCCTTCCTCTATGACTACTTCACCTTCTACAGTAGCCTTATCAGATATTTTAGCCTCCGGGGAAATTTGTTGTCCAACTTTGGATAACAAGTAAGCTGTAATATCCAAAATATGCCAGGGGTATTTAAGAGGCAGCCAGACTCCATCATAGGGGAAAAACTTAACATCCAAACCATCCTTAATCATTTGATCCAAAGCAGTTTCATATTGATCATCCTGACTGGTTACGGCTCTTTGCAGATACTCAACTAACTTCTTACCATCCTTAAAATAATCTGCTACCAGTTTCACCAGATCCGAAGGCTCATTCCCCTCTCCTGGCTTTTCTACTATACTTTTGACTTTTGAATTTTGACCTTTGACATTTTCAATATATCCTCCGGGGAAATATTGCTTAACTTGTAATCCGGCAACCACCACCTCCCCTTGAGTCTCCAATACCCCCTGAAAGACCTTTGGATCCAAAATGTCCTCCGCATTAACCACCAAAACCTCTCCCTCTATTAAATCTTTGGCTGATAAAATGGCATCTGCCATGCCCTTGGGCTTATCCTGAACTGTTATTTGAAAATCTAAGCCCAAACTTTGGGCGATTTTTTCTACCTCTGTCTTGATTTGTGGACCTACTATAATCACAAATGTCCCACGATCGGAGGACATTTGATTAAAAGTTGCCTGAATTTGTTTTAGATTGTGATATAAAAGGGGCTTGCCTAAAAAAGGGATCAGGCATTTGTCAGTTTGGATCGGCCACATCCTTTTCCCTTCTCCCCCGGCCAGTACAATAATTTGCATAATTAGTTATTGGTTATTAGTTCAAAGTTCATAGTAATACATTTTTCTACGAACTACCAACTACGAACTCAAAACTATTCCAGTAGCAGCGGCTGGAATCGGACCAGCACCCTATCGCTTATGAAACGATTGCTCCACCATTGAGCTACGCTGCCATATATACGAATTTTATCATATTGACTACCTGCACCCACTGGTTTAGTGTTAATTTAATATGTTTTCTACCGGACAAGTGTTGGAAAAAGTGGCCGGGGCGCCGGCTGATGTTTTAGATAAAAGCATTGATACCTCCAAGAAAATTACCGAACTATTTGTTTCTAAAAAACACCTGGGTCAGGCCAGGGAATACTGGAAAAGCCTGGGTCCGGGACTGACCACCGGCGCAGCTGATGATGATCCCTCCGGTATTACTACCTATTCCCAGGCAGGCGCAGCTTATGGTTTTAATCTTTTGTGGCTGGCCGGCTTTACCTTTCCTTTAATGTCAGTTGTGCAGGAAATGTGCGCCCGGATCGGACTGGTGACCGGCCGGGGGTTGGCCGCCAATATCCGGCAATATTACCCCAAGTGGGTACTATATATTGCCACCTTGTTGCTTTTTGCCGCTAATACCTTAAACATCGGCGCCAACTTAGGGGCCATGGCTCAAGCCACCCAATTACTTTTTCCGGAAAGAGGCTTTACGGCCCTGATTTTAGGCTTCACCATCGTCACCTTAGCCCTGCAAATATTTACCACCTATGAAAAATACGCAAAATACTTAAAGTGGCTGGCTTTGGTGCTGTTATCCTATGTTTTTTCCGCCCTTACCATTAATATCGACTGGAATAATGTTATTCAAAAAGCAATCATACCCACAATTACTTTTTCCAAAGACCAAATATTCCTGATTACGGCGGTTTTAGGAACCACCATCTCACCTTATTTATTTTTCTGGCAAACCTCACAAGAGGTGGAGGAACAAATCCTGGAGGGAAAAACCACCCTAAAGCTCCGCCAGGAGGAAACCACCCCCCAGGAAGTCAAAAACATGAGGACAGACGTCTGGTCAGGAATGTTTTTATCAAACTTGGTAATGTTTTTTATCATTGCAGCCTGTGCCGCCACCTTAAATGCCGCCGGAATCACCAATATTGAAACTGCCGCCCAAGCCGCTGAAGCCCTGCGGCCGATTGCCGGAGAGCGGGCTTACTGGCTTTTTGCACTCGGTATTATCGGCACGGGCATGCTGGCAGTACCGATCCTGGCGGGCTCCGCTTCCTATGCCATCTCCGAAAGCATGGGCTGGAAATTCGGGCTTTACAGAAGACTACGGGAAGCCAATGCTTTTTATGGCATTATCATCATTTCCATGGGCATAGGGCTTACCATTAACCTGCTCGGCTTCGATCCCATTAAAGCCTTGATTTATTCTGCCGTGGTTAACGGATTAATAGCGCCGGTAGTCTTAATTTTAATTGTTTCAATGAGCGGCAACGTTAAAATTATGGGCAAATGGACCAATGGTAGGATTAATACTATCTTTGGCTGGTTGATTGTGGCCTTAATGACTTTAGCGGGAGTAGCCACTATCGTTTCCTTACTTGTTTAAATGAAGATTTGGCAAAAATATTGGCTGTATCTGATTATCCTATTTTTCTCTTATCACCTAATCAGGGATATCCTGCAGGGTTTAGAAATACATACCTTGATTTCAGACATCTTGGTTAAAACAGGTATGTCTAAAGCCCCTGCCTGGTATTGGAAAGTATTTAATACTTATATGTTTGAAATTACCGGTCTGATATTGGCTATTTTGAGTCTTAAAAGAGGAAAATTCGGATTACCTGGCTATTTAACTATTTTTATTTCCCTATTTTTCCTGATAGTGTGGTTGTATTACTGGATTTTTCTTTAGCCCTCCTACTCCGGTTGACTTCTCCTCCCCACAAAAGGTACAATACACACGTTCTTTCAAATCGCGGGGAAGTGTAACGGCTGCACATCAGGCTCAATTTGGGCCCGCATAGAAGTAATTCTGTGCGAGAACTTGGCTATATCGGTGAAATCCTGAGCTTGTCGAAGGATAATACCGAGGGAAGTCCCGATGATAGATTTATCGAGGACCCCGTAGAGACTACATGCCGAGCTCCTGATATTTATCAGGGTGATGATATAGTCCTACCCTTGTAGTAATACAAGAAGGTGCATAATCTGAAGGCAGTAGGTTCAATTCCTACCCCCGCAAC
>CAZWTE010000065.1:0-5686 GCA_964637465.1 uncultured Gammaproteobacteria bacterium
TTTTCATACATCAGTCTTTCATTGCGTTTTTTACAACCATCTCTTCTTCTTTTGACAATTCATGTTTTGCGCTTTTACCCAAAATTACCTCTTTTCCAAAAACCCTAGTACCTGACCTGGCATGCAAACTGGTTATGACTACACCTGATCCTTCATTATTTAATAAGCAAACTGAAAAACTTTGATCTCCGCCTGTATCATTATACGGATTAAAACGCAACAATTCTACCCTTTGTAGATATTGTAATCCTGTATTCTGAACCGTTTTAACCTGACTATTCAAGTCAAATAGCTCACCCCTAAAATCTTCAACTGCCTTTATAATTTCCGCAAACTTTTTTCTAATATCCCTTTCTCCTGATTTTGGAAAAAGTGATTTTAAAAATTGGTTCTGCTGCCAAATTAAAAAACTTAAGATCCCAAGCCATACTACCAAAAATCCCGCTGTTACGGGAACAATCCAATCCGGATACATAAGTTACTCTTTCAATATACTTTATGGATATAAGTATTGTCAACTGCAGGTCTAACTCATAGTTTTAGCCTCAACTGCTGCTTGACAAAGAGACTTCATGCGTGCTAGGCTCAACTGAGCGTAAGGATTCGCAAAACCAATGTCCATCCATCAGACTAAAAAGCAATCAGATCTGGAAAAACGCTTGCAACTTCTCCGTAGGCAAGTCTATGGAAAAGAATCAGTAGTAAGGGAAGAAAAAATAGCAGCAGAACCCCTGACTACCAACTACCAACTACCAACTACTGATATTTCTTATCTCCATCAGGATTTATTAAAGACCTTAACCCTTTCATCGTTAGCAATAGGAACACAAATTTTACTTTTCTTTCTTTTAAAAAATCATGTTTTGAATATAAATTTCTTTTGAAGGGAGGTGAATTAAATTATGGCACAAATGTATTGCGTTAAATGCCGCCAAAAACAAGAAGCACAAAATGTACAAGAGGTTACTATGAAAAATGGCAAAAAAGCCTCAAAAGGCACTTGTCCAGCTTGTGGTACTTCTATGTTTAGAATTGGTGGTTAATATTCACCATTACGAAAAATCCCATGGAGTCTCTTTTGGATAAAGTGGGATTTTTTGTGCTTAAGATTCTTCCCTTGCCCTATACTGCAGGGCTTCAGCGATATGTTCTGCTTGAATATTTTCTATCCCTGCTAAATCCGCAATTGTCCTTGATAATTTCAATACCCGATGATAACCCCTGGCAGATAAATTAAGTGACGATATTGCCATTTTTAAAAGATCTAAACCCTCCTGGGTCACCATGCAATATTCTTTGATATCATTATTCTTCATTTCTGAATTAGTATGAATCCGTCCTTTAAATCTTTGCTGCTGGATTTTTCTTGCTTGTATAATCCGCTTTCTGATTTCTGCTGAGCTTTCAACTTTTAAATCAGCAGCCAGTTTTTCTACCTCAACTGCCGGAACTTCCAAATAAATATCAACCCTGTCTAAAAATGGTCCGGAAATCCGCTGTTTATATTTGGCAATTTGTCCCGGCATACAAGTACAATTTTTCTTTTTGTCACCCAAAAATCCGCAAGGACAGGGGTTTTGGGCTGCAAATAGGATAAATTGTGCCGGTAAGCTGATTGAGCCGGAGGCTCTGGATATCGTAACATGATGATCTTCGAGCGGCTGTCGCAAACTCTCCAGGCTTTGTCTTGGGAATTCTGCCACTTCATCCAAAAATAACACCCCTCTGTGAGCCAGCGATATTTCACCCGGCCTAATGTTGTTTCCTCCTCCTAATAATCCTACGTATGAAGCGCTGTGGTGAGGACAGCGGAAAGGACGAACAGTTACCAATGATTTGTTGCTCTCTAAAAGGCCTGCTATTGAATATATTTTTGTCACTTCTATAGCTTCCTCAAAAGTCAGCGGCGGCAGGATTGAAGGAAAACTTCGGGCCAGCATAGTTTTACCTGCCCCTGGTGGACCTTTTAGTAAAATATTGTGTCCGCCTGCCGCTGATATTTCTAAAGCTCTTTTAGCCTGCTCCTGTCCTTTAATCTGCGCAAAATCATATTCATAAATCAAATTATTCTCTAAATCCAGAACTGGTTTTCGGACAAAATCCAAATCTTCTTGCCCTAACAATATCCTGATAAGTTGTTGGAAAGATTCCGGAGCCAGCACTTCTATCCCTTCAATTATTGCTGCCTCCTGACCGTTTTCTTTTGGGACTATCATCTTTTTTATACCGGATTGCATTGCCATAATTGCCAAAGGCAATACCCCGTTAATTTTCCTTAAAGCTCCATCCAAAGACAACTCCCCTACAATTAAGGTATTTACAAGATCTGACTTTTTTGTGCTAATACTTATCTGTCCGGATGCCAAAAGTATACCCAGAGCAATCGGCAAATCATATGCCGGACCCTCCTTTGGTATACTGGCTGGCGCCAAGTTAACAGTGACTTTGTGCAAAGGGAATTCCGCGTTGGAGTTTCTAAACGCCGCTCTGATCCTCTCTTTACTTTCCTCAACTGCCCGGTCTCCTAACCCTACTATGGTAAAGCTGGGCAATCCTTGTTTGGCTATATCCACCTCACAGGTAATTAAATTCCCATCAAGTCCGATATTGGCAGCCGAGAGTATTTTTGCAAGCATTAATAATATTTTTGTGCCTAGGAAGATAGTAAGCCAGATTCTGTTTCGCGATGATCATTTATCTAATGCTCTTGATTTCGACAAACGAACGAGCAGTTCTGTCGGTTCTAAGATTGCAGCGGGGAGGATTGTCTGACATACCATTCGGTATATCACCGTGCACCCTTATGGTGCTGCGGCGTTTCATCCGAGCATGACCCCGGTTCGTCACTGTTACTCTAACTAGGTCTTACGACTGCCAGCTTACGCTGGCCACCCTGCTCTATGCTGTCTGGACTTTCCTAGGCATACCAGATGGCATACCTCGATCATCCTTCTTCCTAGGCCTGCATATTATACGAAAATCAAAGAGTGGAATCAAATCTTCTTCTGCCCGGAATCAATATTTAAACCCTCATGCAGGATAAGTTGAATTACTACCGCAATTGGAACTGCCAATAAAGCTCCGGCAATTCCCAAAAGCCTACCTCCAATTGAAACAGCCAAAATCACCAGTAATGGGTTTAAACCAACTGCTCTTTTCATTACTTGTGGCACAATAATCTGATTCTCTATTTGTTGTACTGCCAGATAGAGCCCGGCAATTAAAGCCGCAAATAACGGAGATACTGTTAAGCCAATTAAAACTGCCGGGATAGCAGCAATAATTGGTCCAATGATAGGCACTACTTCCAGTAATCCGGCGATTATTGCCAAAGGCAAGGCAAATTCAACCCCTAAAATAAACAGTCCGATATAAACTAATATCCCCACAACTGCCGAAAGCACTGCCTGACCCCGTAGCCAGGCTCCCAATTTATCCTCAATTTTCTGAAGTAATTTCTTGATTTGCTCTTTGCGCCCCCCAAAAAAAGAAGTTGCGTAATCTTCCATTTTCTCCCGGTCAAATAACATATAGATTGCTATTACTAAAACACTCACCCAGCTAATAAGATTTTTAAACAAGTCTACTGTAAAACTGACCACTTGAGAGGAAAACCTCGACAGTTCTTGTTGAACGACAGATTGATCAACGATATTGATTTGCAAAAGCGAGCTTATTGTCTCTCCCAACTTCTGCATTAAATTACTTGTTTGGCTAACTAAAGGACTGAGCCCGGCGGCAAGCAAACCTATAATTCCACCCGTTGTCAAAGAAAATACCAGCAGTATTGCCAAAATCTTCGGCACCCTCCATCCCCTTAAACGCTCTACCAAAGGATTAAGTGCTGACATTAATATAAAGGCCACAAAAAATAACAGGATAATATCTAAAATCTGAAAGATTACCCAAAGCAAAATGCCGAAAGCGGCAATAAAAATAACTGTTTTGGCTGATATGTCAATACGTCTGGCCATAAGTCACATAGTACCACGAATTAATCTGTCTTTCCACTTTATCTTCCCAGCCGTTTTGGGTTATATCAAACCAGTAAGCTTTATTCTCTTTTTTAAACCAGGTAATTTGCCGCCTGGCATAACCATGAATTTTAAACTGCAACTGCTTAATTAATTCATCCCTGCTGGAAATTTTACCTTCTAAGTAATCTGCTAAAACCCCATATTCCAACCCTAATTGTTTCATCCTTTTATAACTTAATCCTTTTTGATGTAATTTTTCCGCCTCATTAACCATTCCCTGTTTTATCCGGCTGGTAACCCGCTCATCAATCCGCTGATATAGAATCTGCCTAGGGGCAGTTAAACCGATTTTTAAAATATTATAGTTTTGAGTTTTAAGTTGTAGTTTTGAGTTTTGAGCTTTAAGCTTTAAGCTTTGCATTATCTCTATCACCCTGACCAGTCTTCTAGGATTTTGTCTATCCGAATGATTCATTTTATACCATTTATACGGGGATAATTTTTGGAGTCTCTTTTGTAATTCCTGCAGAGATAACTTCTTAAGCTCTTCCCTCAATTCTAAATCCAAAGGAATTACCAAATTCGGCAAACCTTCCAATAATGCTTTAATGTATAAACCCGTCCCTCCTACTATAATAGGCCGCTTTCCTCTTTTGATAATGTCATCCATTACTTTATTTGCATCTCTAACATAATCATAAACCGTATACTGTTTCTTGGGATCCGCCACATCATACATCCATATTTTAATTCCATTCATTTCCCAAAATCCATCTTGTTTTTTCAACTCTTCACTTTTCACTTTATACTTTACACTTGGTAATTTACCTGTCCCAATATCCAATCCTTTGTATACCTGCCTTGAATCACAAGCTACTACCTCACCATTAAATTTTCCGGCCAGTCTTAAGGCTAAATCAGTTTTACCAGTTGATGTTGATCCTAAAATTACTAATAATTTATGTACTATCATAAAATGACTATGAAAAAAACTATTATAACCTTATTTTTTATTTTAGGGATTTTATCTTTATTTTACTATGATTTTTTCTATACCCCCCAACAAGAACAATTCACGAGTCTTGCTTATTCTTTTCTACAAGGCAAACTTTACTTCCTATCAGCCACCTTTGATGCAGCAATTTATAGAGGTCATTATTACTGGCCACTAGGCCCTTTGCCTGCAATTTTGCTAATGCCTTTTGTTTACATTTCAAATACTATGAAGCAGGGATACTTACTGTTTTTTTTAAATCTTTTAAATATTATTCTGTTATTTAGAATTGCCAAGAAACTTACTGATAATTTAACCAATTCTTTAGTAATAAGCTTCGCTATTATTTTTTCGACAGCCTATCTAGGCTTGGCTTTAGTACCGTGGTCTTGGTATTTCGCTCAGGCTATTGGCTTCACTCTGATTCTTTTGGCTTTGGAGGCTTATTTCTTTAACAGGTCCTGGCTGCTGATAGGTACTTATCTGGGATTAGCTTACGGAACAAGAGTAACTTTAATTTTTGTTTCCGTATTTTTTATTCTTAATTTACTTTATTTAAGACTATCTAAAACAGAAACGATAAAAAAAATTATTTTACTGGTTACTCCGGTAATAATATCCATGGTGATAATAGGTTTATATAACTTTGCCCGGTTCGGTAACACTTTTGAAACAGGCTATTTATTGCAACCGCTTGCATGGAACTGGAACAAGC
>CAZWTE010000066.1:0-5469 GCA_964637465.1 uncultured Gammaproteobacteria bacterium
GGGCTACCGGTTTTGGATTTGTGGCATTCTTTAATTCGCCGATTGCAAGATTTGGAAGTGTGGATACCACTCCAACCGCGAGCTTTTCATCTCCTGCCACCGCCTGTTTCACTGCAAGCGGTGCTGCCTTAGCCGAGCTAAGTTCTGCAGAACTTAGCTCGGCTAAGGAAACAGCGTCGCCGGGTTGCACGGTGCCATCGGTCTCATAATACTCTGCAACGTCTGCCGGGGTGCCGGGGCAGTCGCCCAATATTTCCCCTGCTCCACCTGCTCCCAAGTGGCACAAGGCATTGTTGTTACCAACTCCCAAGGTTGTAGTGTCTATTGCCAAGGCCCCCATAGTTACGGTTCCGTCAGCCCCGATAACAATGCTTGGGCTCGCGACGGAAGCCGCCCCAAGGTCAATAATCTTATTCATGTCTTGCAAAACCTTCACCGTCAATGAAGTGAGCTTTCCATAATCAATACCGTCTGGGTTACCGTTCACCAGGCCATTCTCGTCATAGGAGTCATATGTTACCACCTCGGGAAACACCTCATGCATTTCTTCTGCGATAAATCCTGCCCTCGTTATCTGAAAGTCCGGCTTGAAGCTCTCTTTGTAGCGGAAGGTTACAGGGCGAAGCTGCATTAAAGTTGAGAGGCCGGAGCTCAAGTTCACAACATCATCCTTTACCGTAATCGAAGACGCGTCGCACACTCCATCGGTTTCGTCTGAAAACACATTGTCGGAAGTAATACACACGGCTCCGTCTTCAGTGAGGTTCTGGTCCAAAAGCGCGTCAAGGTTTCCTTCCGGAGTAAAGTCCCCAATTCCAACTCTTCCGTTTTGCAAGGTGCCGGCGGTTGCGCTGTTTTCGCCAAAGACAGTAAGAATGTTGTCTGAACCAATCATGAAGCTGTACGATTGATCCGTACCCTGCGCCGCGCTGCCAAGGGGCAAATCTACCAGGGTAACAGCTCCAGCGTCGGTTGGTAAGGTAATGCCTCCGTCTATGCTCAAGGCAGCTCCCACTTGAATTTGATCTGACGCATTTACCTTAAACATTTGCACTACTCCGGTTGTTGCGCTGTCTATACCGCCAATCCAGTTGTTCTGCGCTACCTGAATGGCATAGTTTGCAGTGGTTGCTCCTGATGCCGAGAAGTATCCCGCAACATTGGTTCCAGAGGTTGCGTTCGTATTTACTACGGTGCTGCTGATTCCCCGAATTGTAACGCCAGTGTTGGAGTTTGCGCCGGAACTATAAATTGCTGCCAATGTTTGAGTCGCTGCCGTGAATCCGGTTGTTGAGGAACTTATGGTAAGCGCCGAACCGGAGTTTGCCGCTGTTGCTACTGCCGAGCTTCCGCTTATTGTAAGACTTTCTAATTGTCCAGATGTAATCGAAGTGGAAGATAATGCCAAACCAGTACCAGAAGTTAGACTATTATATGTACCAGCAAAAGCAGTCCGTGTAGTAGTTGCGGCCACATGGCGAACTTGTCCAGACGTAATGTCTAAAGCATAGCCATCTGTGATTGTTACTGAACCAGCAGCGGTTGGGCCAGCAATTTGCATCGTGCTTGCAGCCGTAACTGTTACGGCACTTGAATCAGTGATTATTGGAGTTTGAATATTCAGCAGTATCCCACTCATATTATTAACAGTAGTCGTTCCCGTAAGCGTGACTGTTGGATTAGCTATATTAAGCATGCGCCAGGTGGAGCCGCCGGCGGCGGCGAATGTTGGATTATCCGTATTGAATAGCATGACATCGATATTGTCAGTTGTGATACGGGTATCAATAGCAAGATACGCAGTAGAAGTTGATGCATTTTGCAACTTGATAGCGTTCGCGGTTGCCGTAATTCCTTTCAGTATTATGCTTCCTCCAGCGCCAGTACCAGCTGCCCCTCCAACAATATTTACAGCACCGCCAGCAGAAGTTCCAGTAGCCGCTCCGCCTGTGATAGTAACCGCACCTCCTGCAACGTTACCACCTGTTCCTGCACTGCCCGCAGTAATGCTCACTGCACCAGGGGCTGCTGCAGTCCCACCAAAGGAGTTGCCTGAATTGCCAGCGGTAATTGTGACACCGCCTCCGGCTCCAGAAGCAGCGGTGCCCGCAGAGGTTGCGCCGCCAGCACCTCCTGTAATGGAGACTAATCCAGCATCGCCACCAATTCCAGAAGCTGCGGCGCCACCAGCATTTGACCTCAAAGTGACAGCACCACTCGCTCCCGCATTAGTGCTACTAGTTCCAGCGGGACCAGTGCCTGAATTTATAGTAATCGCGCCTGTAGTGTTCGTTGAATTGGCAGTGTTTGCTCCTGTTACAATAGTTATTGCTCCAGATGAACCACTAGTAGATCCTCCTGGGCCGGAAGTTAAATTAATTGCTCCTCCTGCTCCGGTTGCTCCGCCTTGGCCTGCTTCCCAGGTGAAGGCGCCGCCTGCAGCACTGCCTACTCCAGCTCCTGAATAGAGATAAAGGGCTCCTCCAGCACGATTACCTCCCGTTCCTGCACTACCTGCAGCCAATTGAATGTTCCCTGGAGCAGCTGCGGTTCCTCCAAAAGAGTTACCGCTGTTTCCTGCGGTAAGTGTAATCCCTCCTCCCGCACCCGATGCTGCCGTGCCAGCAGAGGTTGCGCCTCCAGTACCACCGGTAATGCTAACCAAGCCAGCAGCTCCACCTACTCCAGAAGCTGCTGCGCCGCCAGCGCTGCTTTGCAGAGTCACTGCTCCGCTTGCTCCGGCATTAGTAGTGGTAGTTCCGGTTGCGCCAGTACCTGAGTTAATAGTTAATGCTCCTGTTGCGCTTGTAGAATTAGAAGTGGTTGTACCGGAAGCGATAGTTATGTCACCTGATAACCCAGAAGTAGAACCTCCTGCGCCGGAAGTTAGAGTGATTGCTCCACCGGTACCGGTGGTACCGCCAGCGCCAGCCGTTGCGACGATTGCGCCGCCGGTCCCAGATGTACCAGATGCGGCACCGGTGATGTTGAATTGTCCGCCAGCCGTGGCTGCGGTTGTTGTGTCTGCTATTGAAACGGTATAGGCAGATTCTTTTGCAAACGTGATATTGCTGACAAATTGGCCTGCTGTTTTGAAGTTGCCCGCAGTGATGTCAATAGCATTGTTTGTTGTTGCCCCGCTAGCTGCGATGGAAAGACCAATGTTTGTGTTTGTGGTGCCGGTGTTAGTCACGGACACGGCTAGACCTTGCAACACGACCGAGGCATTTGCGTTAGCACCAGCCGAGGTAATATTTGTGACGTTGTAAGTGCCAGACCCGGCCCACCCTGTGCTCGTTGACCGGAGCGACATAATTGCGGCGACGTTCGAAGCGGGCGCAAGCACGCTGGAGCCAGAGATAATCCCAGCCAGTAGGGTACCAGATGTCAGCGTCGTGCTTTCCCACAAGAAGCCTGTGCCACTTGTTGACTGGACTATGAAGTCTGACTCTTCTGCTGCACCCATGGTGAGGATCAACGCACCGGTAGGATCGGCGAGTTGATTCCACTTGAGACCTGTCGTCCAAGTTGGTGTTGCGTTCGCACCAGCAGAGGTGAGTAGCTGCCCGCTCGTTCCGGCTGAGCCTGCGAGACGCAGTTCACCAGCGGCTAGATTGACTGCGACATTGGTCGTGCTAGCCCCGCTTGCCGTCAGCACCAATGCTGTATTGGTGTTCGTTGTTCCGGTGTTTGTTACTGAGATAGCCATACCCTGCGCAACAACACTGGCGTTGGAGTTTGCGCCAGACGAATATATGCCCACCAGACTCTGCGTGGCAGCAGTGAATCCTGTTGTTGTAGATGAGAATGTCGCCACAGATCCGTTGTTTGCTGCCGTTGCAACTGCCGACGAACCCGTAAGCGAAGCAGTCAACAATCCACCAGATGTGATAGTGCTGCTTGTCCAGGTAAAACCGCGTTGTGTAGTGGACTGGACAGTAAAGGTGGTCTCTTCTCCTGCTCCCATTGTTAAAGCCAATGCACCAGTTGGGTCAGCTATACTGTTCCAGGTGCTGGCAACTGTGGCCCAGGTAAGCGCTCCAGCTCCGTCTGTTTGGAGGAATTGGCTTGCTGTTCCGTCGTCAGTTGGAAGCGTCAGCGTATATGTTCCTGCTGCGGAAGCCGGTTGGATAGTAACAACTCCAGATGTCACTCCCTGAAAATTCATTACCCCCGTTACCGTTCCCGCAAGGCCAAGCTGAAGGGTGCCGTCAAACCTGCTGGTTCCAGCATCCACAAAGATGGCATACTGCGTTCCAGAAGTAACTGTGCCCCCATTTACATAGAGACCATAAGAATTAACCGCCCCCGTGGTCTGGGTAATGTTGGGCATTTGCACGCTTACTCCTTTCCAGTTGATGGTTCCCGCCAGTGTGTCTTGCACCAGGGCTCCTGCCGCAGATATGTTGTAGCCGGTGTAGGTAGTAGTGTTTGCCGCAGACTGCGTCAGGGCGTTCATGATGACATTGGTACCCGTGATGTCTCTGTCTGTGGTTCCTGTAAGGTTGGTGTCAAAGTCAAACTGCAAACCAATGATGTCTCCTGCTCCCTGGGTGGTGCCAGAAGCAAAGTCTGCGTTGATCAGGGTGCCAAAGGTCCAGGCGGTTTCTAATGTAAAGTCAAGGTATGTCCCGGTTGTTTGAGGGTCTATGGTGACAGCTCCCGTTGCTCCTGCAACGTCAAAGTAGGTTAAGTCAATGTTGGCTGTGGTTCCAGTAATAGCATTGTCTCCAATATCCAGGGCGTTGGTGTAGTCGGTATCTGTGATGACTATGGCTGTGGTGGCAGCAGCCGAGGCAGACATGGTAAGCACTCCGGTAGCTGCCATGCTCCAGTCGTCTCCTCCGGTAAGGGCTAAAGTGGTGGAGGCGTTTGAGTTTCCAATGGCAATGATGTCTGCGGCAGTGCCTTCTGTGGCAATGTTAATGGTAGAGGCGTCAGAAGAGGTTACTCCTCCAATGTCTATGGTTTTGGTGACGGTGGAATCTCCAAGATTGATTACGGTGGCGCTTGCAGTGCCAATGTTAATGGTTGAGGTTCCAGATCCAGTCACTGCTCCGGAGTTTAATGTTAAGGTTCCTCCGTTTGCATTGCCCCCTGTACCTGCTGCTCCTGCCGTAATTGAGAACTCTCCTCCTGCTCCTCCAGTAGCGGCTCCGTTTCCTCCTGCACCCGCGGCAAAGGTTGCAGCTCCTCCTGCTCCTCCTATGCCTCCTGCTCCAGCAACCGCTCCTCCTGCTCCTGCGGTAAGAGAGGCTGCTGAACCTATTCCTCCTGTCTGGCCTGTTACTCCTGTGCTTGCCTGGCCAGCAGGGCCTGTAATGGTAAAGATGTTAGCCGCCGCAGCTCCGTTGCCTGCTGTGGAAGAAGCTGCGGTGCCTATGAGGTTAAAGACGTCTTGGTCGTCTAAGGTGACGTTAAAGTCTCCTCCAGCAACATCAAGGTCTCCGTTGGTGATTAAGATGTCGC
>CAZWTE010000067.1:0-5328 GCA_964637465.1 uncultured Gammaproteobacteria bacterium
GTTGGGTTCTTATTTTATGTATCTGCCAAAATCAGAAAAACCGGTTAAGGTAGATGGTCTGGGAATGGCCTGTTTGTTGATTTCAAAAAAAGTTCTAAATAGGGTCGGGCTTTTGGGTGAGGGGTCATTTATTTTCTTTGAGGATATTGAATATGCCAGAAGATTAAAGCAGTTTAATGTCCCAACTTACTTTGTGCCGGCTGCCAGGTTTATCCACTACCACGGGTCTTCCACCCAAAAAATTGGGGTAGAAAAAGCCAATGAGCATTTAATCAAGGCTTCCAAATACTATCACGGGAAGCTTTACTACCTGTTGCTGACTTTGGTGCTTCGTTTGGGTCAGAAATTCGGCCGGGTAAAAACCCCCACCTGCAGGTGGGCAGAAGAAAAATGAAACAGCGGGGGCAGTGATTTTAGAGGCGGTTGGCTTGTGGATCTTGACAAGAAACAATAAAAATGCCAACAATTAATTAGAAGTCTAATGAATAACCAAAAAGGTGTTTTGCACCTGGTCCTGCCTTTGGTATTACTGTTTATTACCGGAGCAGTAATCTTTGGCCTTATTACATTTGGGATTATTAAAATTCCTTCAAAACTGCTTCCCTCTTTACCGGGTATTAAGAAAGAGCCGACAGTCTCCTTACAAAAGCAATACCAGAACCCGTTTGATAAATCAGCACAGTACGTTAATCCGTTCTCTTCATACAAAAACCCGTTTGATTCATTGAAATGAAAAATTATTTATTTGGCTTTATCTTTAAAAGATTACTTTTGTTTGCGGCTGTTTTTGTGTTTATGGTTTGGGTTCAGCCGATGGTTTTAGTATCCCCTTCCCATCCGGAATTTATTGAAGAAGAGGCCAGCCAAACCGCTGATCCGGAAATCAGGGCCAAAATTTACGGGGTGACTTTCCCGATTGCCGAGCTTGGGGGTTGCCAGAATTATTATGACTGCCGAAACTACTGTGAGGATCCGGTTAATGCTTCCACATGTGTGGATTTCGGGAAAAAGAAAGGGTTTTACAAAGATGAAGAAGAAATGCCCAAAAAAGAAAAGGTTCTGGAAAGAGCCAAAACAGAGCTCGGCTGTGATTCCTACGGAAGCTGCCAAAGCCTTTGTCAGATACCCACAAATTTTGAAAAATGCGACAGCTTTGCCAAAAAAGAGGGTATCGGCGGCGGCCATGTAGAGGATCCTAAGAATAAAGTTATTCTTGAGAAGGCAAAAGCAATATTGGGATGCGATTCCTATTCAACCTGCGCTTCATATTGTTCGGATGATGCAAACCGCGGGAAATGTACTGAATTTGCTAAAGAAACAGGACTTAAGGGTGGTGAACAGAGAGTCGGGCCGGGAGGATGCAACTCTGAAGATACCTGTAAGATTTTTTGTTCGGACCCGAACAATTTTCAGGTTTGCCGGGGATTTGCTTCATCAGGTAAGCAGGAGTTTACCGGGCCGGGAGGATGCAACTCTGAAGATTCGTGCCGGTCATACTGCGAAAGAAATCCGCAGGATTGCGGTCCAAGCAGAGGAGGCGGACCTGTGCCGGTTCCAATCAAATATGATCCCCAGGAGATGTGCAACAGGACTCCTGCCTGTTCATGGAAAGATAATACCTGCCAGTGCGGCCAGTATAATGATGAAGAAAACAAAAGAAAAAGGGACGAGTATGGAAAGATATGCCGAGAGAATCCCCAAAGGTGCACCCCCGGGGGGATCGGCGGATCTGAGTCGCGGGATGACAGGGCTGCTTTTGAGAAATATTGCCGTGATAATCCCGAAAAATGCCGGCCTGCTTACTATGACGTGATGGGCGGAAGGAATTATGATCCTGCCCAGGAGTGTACTAAATACGCGGGATGCGCATGGACAAACGGCAGTTGCCAGTGCGGTACAAGATATGAAAATTACTCCCCTGCTCCGGGAACCGATCCCGGATCGTCAGGCGCCCCGGCAGGATCTTCAGGTAATACAACCTCAGGTAGCGGCTATGGATCAAGGGAAGACCAGGAAAGGGGCTGTAGGTCAGGCGGCGGCTCATGCGATTGGAGCAATGGTATGTGCAACTGCCGCGGATACAGCTCAACAGGAACTACAAGTACAGGAGGAACCTCAGGTAATACAGGTATTACTTCAGGAGGCAGTACAGGATCTTATACAGGAACGATGGATCCGGCTGAAGGGTGCAGAAGAGCCGGCGGAAGTTGGACCGGAAGCTACTGCCAAATGCCAAATACTTCCTCAGGTGGAAGTTATTCAGGAAGCGGTGGTTCCACTAGTGGGTCTTCAGGTTCATCGGGCGGATCTGCCCCGGTTCCAGCAACTGAACAACAAAGCCAACCCATTCCTGCTCCTGCTCCGGATCAGCAAAGCCAGCCAGCTCCTGCTGCCCCAGTGACAGAACCCGCTCCAGCCCCAGCTGTCCAAGGCATCTCGGCGGTAAGAAATATTCTGGATAGGGTTTTAGATCTACTCCGTTAGGCAATTTATGGATAACAATAATGCGGCTTTACTGGTTAAGATTGAGGAAATGGTTAAGACCCATATGTTTCAAATTGATGAGCTGCAGGAAGAGGCTGCCAAATATAAGGATATGCTGGATGACATTTTGTTAAATGATGAGACCTACCAGGAGCATGAAAAGATTGCCAAGGAAGCAGCCAGAATCAGGTCCAATACCAGGAAAGAAATAATGAAAAGGCCGGATGCGGCTGATTTAAATATCAAACTAAAGTCAGTAAAATCCCAACAAAAAGAGCTGAAGCAAGGGTTATCTGATTATTTAAAGGAATACCAAAGGTTGTCAGGGACTAATGAAATTGAGGGCGAAGATGGAGAACTTAGGGAAATTGTCTTTACAGCCAAATTAGTCAAAAGGTTTAACAACCAAAGATAATGTTGGCATATTTCCGCCATTGGGGTAGAAATATCTAAGGTCAACATGTGGTATTTTTGTTGGGAGAGACGCTACCTCTCCTCCGAAAATTGCAGGAAATGCAGGTAATCCTTTCTGTAGCAGGAGATCTTTTGTCCATCCTTGCAAAGGATATTCCGGCACTTGTAGAATATTAAGCATAGTTTCCCGTGCTTCGCTTTTTCCTGCTGATGTGGCTTCAGTTAGGATTTCCGGATGCCGTTGAAATGCAATAACAAACATCCGGGGCATAAACGATTCTCCGGAATCAATAGAAATTTCCCTGGTGCGGTCCCGGTCTTGGGCAGCAGAGACAAGTTTTTTCAGAATACAAAAAATACGGTTTCTTTTAACAATTAATTCGATTGCTTTACCTGCTTTATTAAACAACTCACTTTCTCCATTTGTATAGCCATTGAATAACCGAGTCACAAGAAAAGGAGAATTATTTAATAAATCATCAAGAGCTTCTGAATATACGGGAAGATCCGTTAAGTCCTTGTATAAAGATTGTCTTGTTTGGTCAGCTATAACGTCTACCTGTAGTTCGCGGCCGTGATATTGCCATTCAAGATGAATACTCATAATATACCCCTTTGGGATGACAGCTCCCATCCGGAAGATTGATTATCCCAGTTGTATTGTCGGATATTGAAATCCAGCCAAAAATTAGTCCGGTAGAGTAATTGCTTTAATCTGCAGGTAAAGCGGTCTACGGGAGATTGATTTTGGAGATAATTTCCAATTCTTCTGATATGGGCTTGGGGGTAGCAAACTATTATGTTAGGTGTTTTTGAAGAATTATTATCTTTGATCTCATTGGTTAAGTGCCTGATACCTGCAGCTACAAAGACTCTTCTTGCATCTGCAGCATCAAATAATAACCTTTCGTATCCATGTATTTTTGTTTTGTCAAATAAACCTTTATCCCGGTTCTCGTGAATTAAATTCATTGTCAGCATCCCGAGAGAAAAAAACCCAAAGCTGCTTACTGCAGAGCTTACTTCCGGGGGAAATAGTTTTGCGATAGTGTTGCCTAAGCCTATTATTAAGGGAGGGATAAGGAATTGGCTTACCAGATAGGCCGGTTTATTGGCTATATCAATTATTACCACTGGTTTTCCTGTTTCTTTGCATAATTCTGCCAGCGCATATTGGTTATTGCATCTTGTTCTAAAAGGAGAAGATTCCCACATATTCCTTAAAGATTCTCCGAATAAAGGAGTTTGGGCTGCATTAGATTCCAGTTCAGGAGGAAAATATTCTAATACGACAGCTCCCGTAGATTCAGATGAAATATACGGAGGAATTAGTGGATTAATATCTCCGGTGTGTTCCTGACTAAGCAATACCACACTAGATCCGTGTAGATTAATTTGTTGCAAAAATGGTACCTCCGGATTTTGAAGCCTCATGAAAAGGGATTATAGGACAGAACAAAAGCAAAATCAATTATAGGCCTCTGTCCACCTAGTAAACGTTAGTCGAACCTTGATACCCAATTTGTCTTTTGAGGAAATGACTTTGTATAGACAATTATTTTAGTGAGATCTGAAACTTTGTTTGTTGAATATTACCTAACTAACCTCTCTTTTTATCAAGGGTTTGTTATCAATTTCAACTGTTTCCTCGGCAGCTCTTTTGTCTTTAGGTATACTGTATAAAGAGATTCCAACATGAGTAGGTTGAACCGTTAGAAAATTATCTTTTAGAGTTTGAGCTACATATTTTGCGTGGTTTCCTTGAATGGGCCTACTGTAAAATTCTCTATATCCCCCAAGGGAATCAGCGGGTTTAAGATGGAGGAGGTCTCTTGAAATACCATTTTCATAAGAAGCCTCTAGACCTAGTTCTTTTTCTTCTCTATAGATAGGGTGAAATAACGTGAGGTAGTAACTAACAAAGAACATTCGTCTTAATTTTAAAAGATTATCCAAAAAATCGTTTAGCTTAATAGTAAATGATTCTGGTTTAGTAACACCAACTTTTTCAAACATATTTTCCTCAACTGGAACAAAGGTAATCGGTTGATCTATATCAAACTGAGAATGTTGTTTTAAAGGCAAGATAGCATTTTTTCTATAAAAAAACCAAAAAGATCTACTCAATGAGTTTAGGCTTCTTTCAGGATAACGCGGATCAACTTCATCTGGAAATGTTTTTTCTCCAATAGCAATTAAATCCTGAAATCCACTAAATAACCTTTCCAGCTGTGGTTGTAAAGCTTCTTTGTTAGGCATAATCGTCTTATAGTTTAATATTAAATAATGTTTTTGTCAAATAGTCTCAAAGTCAAGTCCACCTGGTAAACGTTAGTCGAACCCTTATACCAAGTTTGCCATTTGAAGAGATGGAAATATATAGAAATTTAACTCTTACCCAATTTTAACTTAATTATGGTAAAATTCTTG
>CAZWTE010000068.1:0-5183 GCA_964637465.1 uncultured Gammaproteobacteria bacterium
TTCCTGTGTCACCTCCGTTCCGGTAAACGGCGGCTGGACTGACTGGAGCAGCTGTGTACCAACCAACGGAACTTGCGGCCCCGGCACCCAGACCAGGACCTGTACCAACCCTGCCCCGGCCAATGGCGGAGCCAACTGCAACGGCCCTTCCTTCCAAATCTGTAGTATTGATTGTCTTGCCCCTCCTCCCCCACCTCCACCTCCGCCTCCTCCACCCCCTCAGGTCTGTCCTACCCAGACTTGTACTTACAGTGAAAATGTTGATACCGGGACTTGCAGTAGCGGCATCAGGATCACTTCCGGCAGCGGCTGCAGCGGTTTCAACTGTGCCGGCTGTACATATAATCCCGGCTGCTCTGCATCTTCCTGTTATGATTCCCCTCCTCCTCCTCCTGTGCCAGTCAATGCTGCCTGCCCGGCAGTAGAGCCCAAGTCGGAAATCATCAACAAAAGCAAAGGTGAAAGCTTCTTTGCCGGGGAAGACTACTGTGGTAACGGAATCTGCACCTATGGCGCAAGCGGCGTAGCTGATGCCAGGTGGAAAGAACTGGAAAACCATAACCAATCAGTGGCTGCCTCCCCCGGGGACACTATCTCTGTCAGGACCTGGGTTAAAAGTTTAACCAACCCATGTGTCCATGCTGTTAACCTTTATTCATTCTGGAACAGGCCAACCCTTAATAATACCCAGGTATTTTCTTCCGGCAATTTCCAAATAGCCGCCCCCTGGCAGTCATGGTGGGATACTTCAGAATCCAGGCTGGGCTGGGAATGGAGAAGGAGCGACCCGGGAGAGCCGCACAAACTTTGTTCCGGTGATACCGGAGGAGGCTGGACATATGATATTACCATTCCCTCATCCGCCCCGGTTAGCAGCTATATCACTTCTACTATGGTAGAAAGCACCACCGGCACCTGGCAAAGCTGCAACTGGGCTGACCCCCGGCCCATGCCCGGTTACCGGGCCACCACCAAAGACCCGCAGTCACCGGCAGGCAATGACCGGTGGTTTGAAACCAAAGCCTATACAGTCAATGTGGTCCCGCCCCGGGCGGCTGAGTGTGTTGATCAATATATCCCTGCCAGCATGACCGTGGGAACACCATATAATCCGTGGGTGCAGCTGAAAAACACCGGTTCCCAGACCTGGACTTCGGAATACAATTATTCGGCAGAAACCTTGGGCCATCAAATAGGCAGGTTAATAACCGGCGGGGCTGCCGGAACCGGCAACCAGGCCTGGGCAGCCGATACTGCCCTTGATAATGCCGGCTTTTTGACCTTTGGCCCCTATGCCACCAACATCCCCCCAGGCAAACACACTGCCCAATGGAAGTTAAAAATCAATTGTCTGGTTGGCCAGTGCGGCGGGGCGCTCAACCACAAAGTAGCCACCATTGATGCCTATGATGCCACCTCCGGTGCCACCCTGGCTTCAAGGGACCTCTACCGCAGCAACTTTGCCGCCGCATTCTGGAGTGATGCATATGATTATTTCAACCTGGACTTTGAAAACATTGCCAACCACCGGATTGAGCTAAGGTTATATTGGCACGACACCTCATACCTGATACAGGATTATGTCACCATCCGGCCCTTCAGGCTGGGTTATGCCGGCACCAGCGACCTTAACCAATTGGGTGGTCCGGGCCGGGTGGAGTTAACTTCGCCGGTGGCCCCCGGAGGAACCGCCACTTTTACCTTCAGTGAAACACCCACCGTTCCCACTGATTCCGGTGCCCCGTATTCCAACCAATGGAAAATGCTGCAGGAAATGGTGGCCTGGTTCGGGCCAACCTGTGGCGGCACCACCACAGTCACGGCTGCCCCTACCCCTACACCTACACCTGCCCCTACCCCTGGTCCCACCCCTGATCCTTCTGTCCGGCCTTGGATATTTACAGACGGTGATGTACACTCTAATACCAGTATATATACACCGGGAGGACCGTGATTAAGTTTAATATTAATAATCAACTCTTTTAAACTTAAGAATTGCCTTCTATTTACCTATTATTCTATCAATTCTTGCTGCTTGATCCTGTCCTGCTGGACCATGCAACATAATATATGCATCCACATTATTAAAGTATTTTTGCAAAACTATTTTAATATCAGTTGTAGTTACTTTATTGATTTGCTTTGACAACTCTTCTATTGTCATTATTTTCCCCTCGGTAATAAATTGAGTTGCATACATATCAGCAAGATGCTCCGGGTTTTCTGAAGAAAAGCATAATTTGGCTATACTCCTCTCTTTAGCACTAACCAATTCATCAGGAGTCAGGATCTTTATTTGAAGCTCCTTTAGTTCGTCAATAATTGTCCTTACGGCTTTCTCAATGTTTTCTTTAGCAAATCCACCAAATATAAAAAATATTCCCGTATCCTTAAACTCCATATTATATGATCCGACGGAATAAGCAATTCCCAATTCATAAATAAGTTTTTGAAATATCCTCGCACTCACTCCTCCACTCAAAATCTCTGTTAACAACAACATTACGAACCTATCTTTATGGGAATAAAAAACATCAGTAATAAATCCACAAAGTAGTTGAATCTGTTGTGTATCTGATTGCACAATTTTAACTTGAATTTTGCGTTTGAGCAGTTCTACCTTTTGTAACACCGGAGTTTCCCCTGCCTTCGTTACATTAAAGTATTTTCGAATATATTTCTCTGCTTCTAACTGAGAGAAATTTCCCACCACTGTAAGTATCATATTTTGAGGTATATAAAAATCCTTTAGGTATGTCTGCAGTTTCGATTTAGTAATTTTTTTGATTGTCTTTTTGTCTCCTAAAATCGAACGACCGAGTGAATTATCATTGCCCCATATCCATTTCATCCATTCTTCCCAAATTGCCCGCTCAGAATGATCCATCGTCCGCTTTATTTCTTCTATAACAATTCTTTTCTCTTTTTCAATGGTCTTAGGCTCCAAAGTAGAATTAAAAATAATCTGTGAAAGGTACTTGAAAGCTAGTTCCAGGTGTTCTTCAAAAACTTTAATATAATAAATAACATGCTCCCGGTTTGTATATGCACTAGAGTAACCGCCCACCTTTTCGATTTGCTCTGCTAATTTTTTAGCAGTTGGATATAGTTTTGTTCCCTCAAATAACATATGCTCCAGAAAATGCGCCAAACCTGCTGTTTCTTTTGTTTCGTAACGTGAACCTGCTTTAACACCAATAGAAACAGAGACGGAATGAACTCCCGGTATTTGTTGCATAGCTACTGTCAAACCGTTATTTAATCTAATTAAACTATGTTTTGTCATATCCCCCCACAGCAATCATATATAATGGCTCTTCCTTTACTAATTCCAGATCCAATAATTCAGTAACTCTGGAATCTATATATCCACCAATTGCTAAGCTTGCCATGTTTAAACCAGTTGCAAGAAGTAGTAAATTTTGAGCTACATGCCCAGCCTCCATCAGTATATATCTATATCCTCTGTCACCATATTTTATTCGAGTTCTATCAAAAACGCCCGTAATGATAAAAACAACGCTTGCCTTAACAATTGGTTTAAACTCCCCCGTAGATTCAAGCAACCATTGCTTCAGTTCTTCTTGCAAGAGAGTTTCTAAGCAATCTTCCTTCAAATTATAATGATACAAACCTGCCTTAATATCTTCACCGCCATTAATAACTATCGGGTATATCTCAAGCGGATAACGCGCTCCAGCTGAGGGATATGATCTTTTACTTTCGTCTGGTTCAGGCCCAGAATCCATAATACCACTTGAATATAACAACAAAAAAGATAAATCATTCATGAAAATAGGTTCGCCTGAAAAAGACCGAATCGAACGTCTATTTTTCAGCACGTCTACTAAAAATATCTTCTTATTTGGAAAAACTTTTATTAGATTAACTTTATTCATTCGTGGGTAAGTTTTAAAATGAATCTTAGTCCACGACTCAGGAATATTTTTATAATCCTCAATATCTAGATTCTTATTACTTGTAGCTCGATTAAATTTATCTGACAAAAACTCTTTTCCATCTATCATGTTCCATAATATTTTTTTGTAATTTTTTTTCATAGGAATGGATGAGGAATATTATTAAGTTCCTTAGAGACTTTAAGCTTGTTGAATACTCCCATACCTATAGGCGTACTATATAATCTTCGGAAAGTAAGATATGGATATTTTTCATCCAAATGTAATGGTTGCAACTGAGGAATTATAACTTTAATCACTTTTATGCCATATTTATGTATCATGGGAGCAGTTATGTCAACATAAATAACGTCATAACCTTTAGACGCAAATATCTTTATCAATTCTCTAACTTTTTCTTGATTAGAACTGTGTCTCAATTGGTGTAATTTATAAGGATTATTATTATTTTTTTTCTTTCTTAGCCAAAAATCCAAATAACGGATTGTATTCTTAGGATACCAAAAAATCGCTCGGTCCTCTATGCTACTAATTATCTGAGGAGGAGTATGTTTAGGTCTCAAATACATATATTCATCCCTAACCCATGAACGAACCATAAGAGCCTCTTCAATAGCACCAATCACATTTTGACTTATATCAAATCCCGCCTTAAGTCCAACACAAACTGCAGGCCCCATACCAGTTCTATCAATAACAGTAGCTACAACGGCAGAAACATTAATATCAGTTGTTATATCATTAATACATAATTCTAAATTATATTTTTCGAATATCCTGATTATTTTTGAGATTTTCTTATGCCTTAAAGACTGAAGGCTAATTTGGGGAGAATCCAATTTATTATAATAATAAATCATAAAAGAATCACGTTCTATTACTTCACATATACCCCTATAAATCGCATCATATATGGTCTCTCCCGCTGCCGCTCCTGTTGAGATTGGTAACTGAAGAATAGGCTCAGATTTATAATACAAGTATGGAACATAAACAAGTTGCGCGGGGACCATAATTTTCGTATCGGTAATTAAAGATTTACCCATAATCCAAGATAATTTTCTTTCCTTAAGCGCTTCTCTTTTACTTTCTCCAAAAAAATCAGGAAGTAAGGCTAACTGAAATAGATCAAGAACATCTTCTTTATTATTGACCAGTTGATTAAAACTCTTATGAACCAGTACATTCCTGTCATATGTACTCAAGGAATACCTTTCTGCTGTTTCTCCTATTAGCTTCAATAACGCATTATATTTCTCAAAT
>CAZWTE010000069.1:0-4900 GCA_964637465.1 uncultured Gammaproteobacteria bacterium
ATCTATTGTTTCAATATCTGCTAAAATTAACTCTGTTTCTATAATTTCTTTATCTGATTTGGGATTTTCCGAGCCTTCCCGAATAATATTAGTATCCTCAAAATCCCGGAGCACATGAATTACAGCATCCACTTCCCTGATGTGTGACAAAAATTTATTCCCCAATCCAGCCCCGGTAGCCGCGCCTTTGACTAAACCGGCAATATCTACAAACTTACAAACCGCCGGCACAATTGGTGGTAGGCTATCCATCTTCTCCTCAACACTTACCAATTCTGCCAGCTTATTTAACCTTTCATCAGGCACAGCCACCACCCCCACGTTTGGTTCAATAGTAGCAAAAGGGTAATTAGCACTTAAAGCCACACGCTTTTTTAAAAGCGCATTAAATAATGTAGATTTCCCCACATTAGGCAGACCCACAATCCCTACTTTCAGAGCCAAAATAGACCTCCTTTTATCATTGATTTTCTACTCCTTTTGTGATAATATACATTTATCACTAGGGAGAAACGACCATATGACTGCGTGTCGTATTGCTACGCCTCCCATTTTATTTGAGCGAAGCGAAAAGAGCTTGCTCATTTTCTTTCAACCTTATCTTTATCTCTGATCAAAAACACTTTGTAATCCTGAAACTTTCTGAGTAAAAAAGATTCTGATTTTCTATTTGGGATTATGATTTTAAATAACTTTTTGTTCTTTTCTAAGAATTCATATAGACAGTAAAAATCACCATCTCCTGACACAACTACAGCTTTATCATATTTTGGGAATTCTATTGCTGCTGCATGTAACACTAATTCCGCATCAACATTACCTTTTGATTTTCCCTGATTATCTTTAACAGTGGGCTTAAATATAAGATCATATCCAAAAGACTTGAGTTGATTATATAACTTCTCATTCTGTTTGATATAACCAATACACAGAATCACTCTATCCACGCGAAATTTGTCGGTTAAATATCTCCTGAATTTCTTAAAATCCAGCTTCCAACCTTTATAAATTAGTTTCCTCCCTTGAAAAATATCTTTACTTGTACCTAGATTTAAATTCTGGCTGTCGATAAAAGCATAAGTTTTCATTGATTATTTATACCACAGGATCAGGAGGTTTTGAATGGATTATCCTACCTGAAGAATCTCTTTCTAAGATAATTCTGGCTTTTCTTGGATTTGGTAGTTTGAAATTAAACTGGAATGGAAAATCTATTGGTTCATTGATTGGAGTTGTGAAATGTAGTTCCCGCATTTGACAGATGACATTTGAGTATTGTATCAAAAAACTTAGTTGCAAAAGAAGTGTAAATGCATAATTTAGAGAGAAACTTTCTTATAAGCGCCAATACTATGAAAAAGTTGTCGAGGTGTCAGTATTTTTGAAGGTTCAATCGGAACTTTCAACTCAACAGTTCGTGCTAAATGATAATCAATTGGCCCACAATAACTCCAAATTACGCCTTCACGTCCATAAGGTATATAATCGTTAGGATCATTAGGATTGTCTTGGATTGCAGACCCAAATAATAAAGAAGGGTGCTCTCTCTCGTGTTGATCAAAATATTTTCCTGTAAGTAATTTACTAAACAAACTACCTAGAATATAAGTATTGATGGTTTGCCCAACTAATTTACCTGATTCCAAACCTGATTTTCTATATAACGCTGCTTCCTGTAGTTTTTGTATTTGTTCTTGTATACTCCGTAAGTCTTCATGCATTGAGTGAAAAGGACTAGATAACCATGCTTTAGATTTAGGTTCCTCATATAGTTGGTGTGCACTCTCCACACTTAACCATCCGTGTTGTTCGTAGTGATTTATTATTCTAGATCGACCAGCGTCAACCCAACCTCTACTTGATTGATCTTGAGCTGGAATAAGACCTTGTAATTGAGGTAGGTTTTCTGCAGTAGATAACAATGGAGGCAAATAGATCAGCATACGACCACGACTCTCTAAAACTTGTACCTCTTCAGGTGTTCGATCGCATTCTGGAACAACAACCTTAACATCTAATATTTTTCCCCACGCTTTCCATATATTATGCCAGGTGTGCATGAATACCTCTGCGGTATATGCTTCTGCAACCTCAACAAATTGCATGAGCTCTTCAGTATTATATCTTTTACCTATTCCCTCCGTAGGCATGCTTAATTCTTGGGCTCGTCTTTTTTGATAGCTCTCAACCATAAGAGTTTTGTATTTTACTCTTATAGATTCATATTGTCAAAAATGCACCATCAGAAAATCTGACTGTTACTAGATTTGGGGGCAGTAAAATTGAAGCTGAAGTCTAAATATGGAGCAGTGTAATTGGCATTCCTACTCTTAAACTCATACTTGAAAATTATACCAGAGTATTTGTACACTAAAATTAATGATCAATCAAAAAGGCTTAGCTTCCCTGATGCTGATTATTCTCTTGGTAGTAGTTGGAGGAGGAGCATTTTTTCTAGGAAAATCTTTACCTAATGAGCAACCAGCTAAGCAATTAAGCATAACTTCAAAAAAAACAAAAAACATTTCAAGTCCTTCTCCAAGCGTTAACCCATTGTGGTCTGACCGGACCTTAAAAAATGTCATTAAAAACTCGAGGGAACGGGGATTCCGTGTATTAGCACCAACAGCAGAGGAGAAACTTTGCTTGGGACAGTATTACAATATTAAATGGGAAGCGCCAGAGGATGTAAAAACAGCAGAACTTCTTATTAGCGAGGCAGGTTATAACGCTGAAAAGTATAACCTAGGTACATTTCCAGCTGATTACGAAAATGGAACTTTCCGTTGGAGAGTAGGATTTACAAAAGGTATCTTATATAAGCCAGATCAAGGTACAAAAGAACTTCTTCCTCGCCCAGGATACAAAATCACTATGATAAGTGAAGATACGGCTTATGTTGATGAATCAGATCTGTTTACCATTACCACTTGCTCTCAATAATTCTATATAAATCTTTCCTTAATTGTGGAAGGTACAATCTGAAGCTAAATGGGACAAATACTGTGTTTGGATCTCGCAAGTTCCACAAGAAACATCCATGGGAAAATTATAACAGCCTATCTTTAGATATGGGTAATTTGTCTACTATCTTTAGATGGAACAATTCTTATCTCTAATTTAGCTCTCAGAGCTTTAGTGACTTTTTCCAAGGTAGTTAGAGTATAGCTAGTATAATCAGCATCCTCAATTCTAGCTATATTAGATTGCTTGGTTCCAATTAGTTTTGCCAACTGTTTTTGAGTTAAACCCGCTTTTTGTCTTAAACTACGGATCTGAAAAGCAATATCCCATGCTTGATCAGCCCTATTAAGCTCCTCCTACATATCAGGATACTCTTTTAGAACTTGCTCCATTGTTCTATCTAAATCATCTTTTGGTCTATTCATATTACTTTTCCTCTTTTTCTTTTAATTCTCTTAATCTTTTTCTAGCTATTGCCAATTCACCTGTTGGTGTCTTCTGGTCTTTTTTAATGAAACCATGTAGTAGAATTTAATTCTTACTATATCTGTCCCTACTCTAGTTCTCAACTCCCATAACCAGGCTCTAAATGTTTTGGTAAAGAGTGGAAATTTGGAAAGGAACATAAAGAGTTAATTGATGAATTATGGGAAGCAGTTAAAGTGGAATTAAACTGATAATCATTCTGGTCTGGACTTAATTATTCTTCCAAATTGATCCCTTTCAATAATATTCCTCTCATATCTAGGCTTAGGAGATATGAAAGGGAAGCGTTGTTTGGTTTTGGCTTATAGCCGTTTTCTGAATTACCCCGCAACCAAGCCGCCCGCCGCCGCTTATTCCTGACCCGTGCGGCCCGGAGTGGCCGGGGTCATGTTTGTCATGGATCATAATGGAAGCGCCTTCTTCTGTAAAAATACACAGCGGCCCGGGGCTTAAAGTTATGCGCGAACTGATTGCCTCCAAAGTACCTGACCCGTCTTCTGTTATTTCAATATTTGGCAAATCACCCATATGGTACGGGTGGTTCTCATCCGGATCAGAATAACCAAAGGGCCCGGGATCAAAATGCCCGCCCGCTGATTTGAAATCCCCTTCACAAACCCCTTTTTCGTGAATATGCACCCCGTGCATGCCGGGTTTTAATATATCCGGATTACCTGCTATCTTAATTGAAACCGCTACCAGCTTTTGCGTCCCTTTCTCATACTCAACAAATCCAGCAGTACCGGAAATGCTTTTCCCGGATATATCGGCATGCGCTTTTATCGTTTGATTAAATCCTTTAATTACTTCATCAAGCATCATCCTTACCTTACTCTTACATACTATATATTAGCTTCTAATATAGAAATAATAAACTAACCAAAATTAAAAAAATGTTATCCAGATTACAACAAATCTTTTGTCCTCCAAAATCTTTGGACGATTATAAAAGATTTACACCGGATACCGTCAAACAAATCAAGCATTTGGCAAAACCTTTAAAGGGTTTAAAAATAGTCCACCTAAATGCCACAGCCCAAGGCGGCGGAGTGGCTGAGATGCTTAGGCCAGAAGTAGCATTACAGCAAGATATTGGACTAAATTCAAGTTTATATATAATTCCGCCAAACTTGGAATTTTTTGAGGTCACCAAAAAAATCCACAATTTTTTACAGGGGCAGCCGGGCCGACTCACTGACCAGGAAAGAAAAACTTACTTACAATACAGTAGGCTTATTGCCCAAGCTTTATCAGCATTAAACCCTCAACCGGATATAATATTTATCCATGATCCACAACCGGCGGCATCAATCAGTTTCTTTAACAACCTATCAATAAAAACATTATGGCGTTGCCACATTGACACTTCCTCTCTCAATAAAGATGTCTGGAGTTTTTTAACCGCTTACCTAAAGCCTTACAGTCATTTTATTTTTACCCATCCGGATTA
>CAZWTE010000070.1:0-4888 GCA_964637465.1 uncultured Gammaproteobacteria bacterium
AACCCCTTACATACTGCTTGGAAAGCAGTCGTTCTACCGGTGAACTAATCCCGCACTTACCTAGACTATTTTAGCTGAAATTGCCCATCTATTTCAATAAACCCTCATTTCTATGTTTTTGTGCTACTATCAAATTGATACTGTTATTTTGATAATCCATGATAAATGAAAGAACTGAACATAGCGGGTTAGGGGAGAAAGCTGCTTTTGCTGCCTCAAAAATAAGAGATACGGTAAAAAGTGCTGACTGGGAATTTCGGCGAAAACGTGCCTTTAGAAAAGATTTTGCCAGAGTAGGGATAAAAGAGGAGGATACGGAGAAGGCTATAGGAGTTATTGAATTCCTGGAAAGAAACACGGAAGTTAATGAATATTCCAGAAAACAAATTGGTTTAACTATTAAGCGTCCTTATAGATATTATACTGAGGATACACCCAGTATAAAAAAGCTGGTAGAAGAAATCCCTAATCCGATTGCATTGCTTCAGGCAATGGAAGCAGTAATTGACTGGAAAAATCTGGGTTATAGTTTAAACGGTAAGGGAGCATTGAGAAACCTTGCAGAATACATAGGTATAGTCGGAAAAGATGAACGGGTTATAGGTTTTTTGCAACAGCTTAAGACAGTAGGCACTTTATCAAAAGTAAAAAGCTACGAGCTTCCTAAAAAGGATCCCTTAGGTCCTGTTCTAGCCTTGTCTGGGGATGAGTACCAAAAAGTTACCGCTCAGGAAACATTCCAAAGGATGAAGGCTCTACGGGAAACTTTTTTCCCTCTTGTACACGGAGACAGCCGAAGAGATATTGCAGAAAGCGGAGACTATGGCGAATTTAAAGGGCCTTTATTAGCCGAGCATATAGCTGATTATTTGTTTGTTTGTCAAAACCAATCCCGTTATGAAGTGTTTATAACATATCTGGGAAAAAGCTTAATTTATTCCTCTTCACCGAATTGGTTTCCTCAAGAATTAGCCAACAAATTCGCTGCCCTCCGTCAACTGATTAATCAGTGCCCTGAATTGGTTCAACTACACGAAAGCGGATTTAATATTGCCCACTATATTTCCAAGGGAGAGTATCGAGGGCTTAATTTGCAAGATCAAGCAGATTTGCAAAAGCTTGCAGGAAATAGTCGAATGTGTGCAAATGCTAAACTCCTGGCTCGTTTTGGAATAAGAATTTACGCGGAAGAAGCGGCGTCTGTGGACAATGAATTTTATGCAACTACTGATCCGGAACGCATGGAAACAATTCTTATGATTTGGGATCAGTTCGGAAAAAGGTTGGGTTTTTATGACGGGGAGGCAGCACTCGGAAGCCGAGCCAAAGATATAATAAGCCTTTATAATACATGGGCTGCTGTTTCACCAAATAATGAGCGCCAGGCTCCAATGAAAGAGGTTTACGAAGCATTGTTAGAATCACCTGATTTTTCGCTCGCCAGTGTTGAATGGAAGCAGGAATGGCTGACCAGACAACATCCAATCCCTAACCCCGCATTATTAACTCTAAAAGCCTTAACTTTGGGGATCACTGACAAGACCGAAATTATGGAAAGAATATCAACTCTTAAATCTAATCCCTCTTTGTTAATGGCTATTTACGATCGGGAGTTTATGTCTGTTTTTACAAATGATCCCGAAGAGAGGATTGATGATTGGTTTAGGGTTGCCTCTGATGTCACCTTTCTTTTTGAGAACCGGTCTGTTTTACCAGAAAAGCTGAGCTATTTTGCTCAAAATGGCCTGTCAGCTGCCAAAGATCTTAATTTATACAAAATACTTGTAACAATGGATAGCGACGATGTAAAAAGGACACTTTTAATGATTAACGTAGGGCGAAGAATTAATAACCAATGGCAGCCAATTAATATTCATGTGGAGTTGCCTAAACTGGAAGTTACAAAGGAACTATTTACAAGAGCCGCGGCGGTTGAAGGGTTTGACAATAATGCACGTGCACAAATGAGCGAGTTGTTTATTCCAAATTATCGTTATCCAGATTTATGGGAGTTTAGCGCCTTAACTCTATTCCGTTTAAGTCCGGAGGCCTTAGATGTTTTACGAAGCCATACCGGTGAAAATTGGGATAGGTTTTCCTCAATAGTAAAAAAATTAAGGATTCTAAAAAACAGTCTTAGCATACCTATTGATTTCTCCGGAGAAATTCTCTTATGCGATTATTTAAACAAACATCCAAAGGACATGCAAACCGTAGAAAACTTTATTACTGTCAACAAAGTAGTGATTTACCAAAGCAGGAACGGTACACCCTTATACGATTCTCATGCAAAATTTAATATTTTACAGATCTTAGTTGTGGCTAATATTAAAGAACCTTCTTTTGTATTGGCAGATTACATTGATGCCAACGGAAGCGCAAAAGACCCTTTACTATATTGGTTTGCGTCAAGAAAAGATAATCGAACTGTTGATGACTTATTAACGCCCCGTACGGTAGATCAACTACTGGAAGAAAAACGTCAATTCTGGCAGGTATGGAAAAGCGTTGAAAATCCGCAATTAAAAGATTTTTTTGTTTCAAACAGGGAGTCTTTAAGTATTGAGGAGTTACAAACATATGCTGATATTTGGAACAGGATAGACAAATCACCGTCTCAGGAGATTAAACGCGTCAGGAATGAAATTGTCTCTACAATCCTGGGAGTGGATGATCCTCTTAAGTCCTACCTGGAAATAGAAACAATATTTGTTAGAAATACCCTTCCTCTAGTACACAAAACTTTTAAAGTATTCGATATTCTTCATCCAGACAAAGTTCTTACTCGACAATTGGCCGAGAAGAATTATTTAAGCCCAGTTTTGCAAACCTCAACTCCTGAGGAACGAAAACAACTTATACTGCAGGATTTATTTGGTATTCATATCCGCTCAGGCAACAGACCATTAAGAGACTATATTACAGAACTAGCCTCTGAGGCCCGCTTATTTTTAAAATTTGGACAAAAAGACCTAGCTGGAATTTCTCCAGAGGAGAAAGCTCAACTAAACCAATTCTTTGATAGAATGAATGCTCTGAGCCAACCTTTAACAAATAAGGCTAAGCGGGCAGCAGACCATCCGGAATTGTCTACACTAGAAACAAAATTCACGGATCTTCATCAGCAATTAGGAACACTGAGTGAGCAGATACTTTCTTCCAGAATTGCACAAATGTTAACTCAGTCTGAAGATTTCCAATCCCCTGAGGATATTTTAGAGGAAATGCGGTCTGTAAAACAACAAGCGCATAAACGAGGCTTACAGTATGCTGCAGAAGCTGCAGATGGTTATTTAAGCTTTCAAGCAGGTGACCTCATTAAAGGTGTGCTCGAGGAATACATTGGTAACATTAACCAGAATGGTTCTGTGGCAAAAGAATATCTTGGGGGAGCAGCAAAAGAGGATACAACACCATTTGATACAGATGTGAGCTTAGTTCTCCCGCAAGACCTGGAGGGTAAAATTGGGCTAGATCAATTTAAACAGGTCTTAGAAAAATCCGAAGGAGGGAAGGGTAGTTTTGGAAATCTTTTGTTTGTTTTTCGTGACAGAGGCCAATTTAATTTTACTTCTTTAGATTCTTGTCAGCAATTACAAGGGAAATATGAGCTTTTTAACTCAGGTGGAACTTATTCCGGACGGCACCATGGAATAAGAACCGGCATCCCTTCTACGGAAATAGATTTTATGGTCGCCACAAAAACGCTCATCAATAATCGGAAAGATCTAGATAACGTTTTTTATACTATTGCTCAAAATGGGTTTTATATTCCTGTTGTAGATAGTGACGGAAAAATTATTTTTACTCCTCAAATTTATGATAAATTTCGCCACACATTTGAAGGTCTAAGTATTTACGATGGTGATCCAATCAGTATTATCGATACAGCCGCAGATTCTCAAGTGAATAGATTAGCTATTGAACTTCGCCGGGAAAACCAGCGCATCCACTCCTTGAGCCAACGCATTAAAACTACAGTAGAGGAGGTTCTTCGGGATAACGAAATCAAATTGCGGGATGATATAGCAACCGGCATTATCGGCGCGGAACTTTATGATATTGGTTCAACCGGTAGACACACCAACGTACCGGGTGATTCGGATTTTGATTTAACGCTAATATTAGATGATATAGACAAAGGTAAAATTGAAGACATTAAATTACAAATCATCCAGAGGTTTGGAGCAAAAAAAGAAGCAATTCACATTTACACTAGGCCTAATGAATCACAGCAATTGCAATTAAAAGAGGTTGTTATTGATGGTAATGCCCTATCTGTTGATATTGGATTTGCCAAAAAATCAGATCTTCGTGTCTTTGGTTCACATGACGCTGTTGCGGATAAGCTTCAATGGATTAAAAGTAATCTCGGCGAGGATACCTACTTTAATGTTCTTGCAAACATTGTTCTAGCAAAACAAATACTAAAGGCAGGCAAAGCATACAAAAAGCTTGAAGATGGTGGTCTTGGAGGTATAGGTATAGAAAACTGGATATTGGCAAACGGTGGAAGTTTCAGGCAATCAGCTGAATCCTTTTACGACTCAGCAATTGGACCTGATGGCCACACTAGAAGTTTAGAGGAATTTAAAAGGGAATATAGAATTTACGATGGAGGAACAAACATACTTTTCTTTAGTAATGATGAGTTTATTGATAGAAATTTAACCGAAGGCGGATATAAAAGAATGCTGGAAAGTATAAAAAAATATTTAGGCAGATAGCTGCTATAAATGGGATAAAGGAATTCAGAAAGTTGTAATATATGCATATAGCAATGGAATCTATTATCTATATTAGAAATAAGGCTATTCACTTTCTTTATACTAATATCTTAAAGAGAGTTTACTTTTTGATGGATCCGGAAGAGATTCATGATTCCATG
>CAZWTE010000071.1:0-1186 GCA_964637465.1 uncultured Gammaproteobacteria bacterium
CTGACCCAGGTGGTTGTTCAGGAGGTACTGTTTCTTCCCCCTGGAAAACCTGGGGTAAAGTAAAGGCATGCGCCCCTCCCGGCTCCACCATCAACCTCATGCCGGGCAACTATACCTTAAGCAGCACATTCAATGGCAGCAGCAGGGTGGATTTTAACGGCCAGTCAGGCAAGGCTATCACCTTACAGGCCCAGCCGGGTAAGGAGAGGGAGGTTTTTGTCTACGGGCCTTTTGAATTTTACGGCAGTTACGGGATGGTGAAGAATCTGGATATCAATGTCAATACTTACAGCACCGGCATCAGCATCTATGCCAATAACTTCACCATGCAGTCAAATAAAATCCATGGCAGCAGCAACTTCCGCTGTGTCAATATCTTTTACCCTGCCAATAACATCCGCATGGACAGCAATGAGGTCTACAACTGCGGCATGTCCAACCCCAATGGCATGGGTGAAGGGTTGGAGGTCACCGGCGGGGTTAACGTAATTTTGATAGGCAACCGCATCCATGATGTCTTAGGCGGCATTGAAATTAAATTAGGCGCCAGGGATATAGTCATAGAGAATAACTATATCTACAATACAGTCCAAACAGGCATATTCGGCTCTGCCGGCACCTGCGGCAGCAGCAGCTGCTACGGCAACAGGGACCTTTACAATATGCCGGTTGGCGAGCGCTATATGGCCAAAAATGTCATGGTCAGGAATAACATTGTTGCAGGTGTTTCAAAATGGGCCTTTATCCAGCCCAAAGGCTGGGTTGACTACCAGGTATACAACAATACTTTCTACAACTCCTCCGGCTATGCCGGGGTAGAGATCTCTTCCACTTACTGGGAAATGGATGACAGCATTGCCTTAAGTTCCGGCCAAGGCTCCTCCTGCGGGCCCGGCGCAACCAGCCCCTGCAGACGCTTAACCATCCACAGCAAAAACGGCACTTTCAAAAACAACATCTTTGTCAACTGGAACGGCACTTTAATGGAACTGCCGTCAGGGGAAACGACCGGGCTATCCCTTAACAATAACTTATACTACAGACCAGGCTTTGCCTCATCTGCCGGTGGCGCCTTTTTATATAACGGTGGGTATTACAGCCTAAACGGGATGAAGGCCAAAGGCTTTGATACCAACAGCATTGCAGCCAACCCGTTATTTACCAATGCCGGCAACAGTGATTTCAG
>CAZWTE010000071.1:1286-4544 GCA_964637465.1 uncultured Gammaproteobacteria bacterium
CCAACAGCATTGCAGCCAACCCGTTATTTACCAATGCCGGCAACAGTGATTTCAGCTTAACACCCTCCTCCCCGGCCACCAATGCCGGGGCAAATTTAGGGGATTATGTGCAGTATGACTATAACTGGGTTACCCGGCCCCAGGGCCCCGGCTATGACATCGGGGCTTATGAATACCCATAAGATAAATAATAGCTTACTTACCAAAGTTCCTTTTTTGGGTCTGATACCAAGCCAGGGCTTTTTTCAGCTCTTTTTTATCAAAATCAGGCCACAAAGTCTTGGTAAAATAAAATTCCGAATAGGCTGTCTGCCAAAGTAAAAAGTTTGACAACCTGGACCGGCCGCCGGTCCTGATCACCAGCTCCGGGTCAGGGGTACCATTAGTATATAAATGTTTTTCGATAATTTGCTCATTAATCTTTTCTACATCAACGCCTGTTTTGACAATATCTTTAATAGCTTCTACCAGCTCTTTCTTGCCGCCGTAATTTAAGGCAATATTAAGTTTTATGGACTCATTTTTGATATAAGTTTTGCGGATTTGGTCTATGATTTTTTTTAAGGTAAACGGTAAGCCCTGCATTTCCCCTAAAATAGTCACCCTGACTCCATTTTGCATCATTTTCTTCAATCTGGTATGGTAACCCTTTCTAAACAGGTTAAATAATCCCCATACCTCCCTTTTGGCCCGCTCTTGAATATTTTCAGTGGAAAGGGCATAAACTGTGACTGTTTTTATTCCCAAGCTTTCAGCCGCATCTACCAACTTCTCCAAAGTTTCTGAACCAGTCTCATGGCCTTTGATATCAGGCAGCCCATTAACTCTGGCCCATCTCCGGTTGCCGTCCATGATGATGGCGATATGTTGTGGAATATCTTTCATTTTTTTCTATTAACTAAGTACTCTCCCATCTGTTCTAATAATTTACTCATCTTTGGATCTTTAACAATCTCCGGTAATACTTTCATTGCTTGATTGGTATATTCTTCTGCTTCTTCTTTGGCCTGATCAACGCTTCCCAAATAATCAACCTCCTGATCTAAAATATCATCCTTAATTTGAAAAGCCATACCTATATTCCCGCCAAATTTCCCCAGTGTACTGATTAACTTTTCCTCTGCTCCCGCTAAAACTGCTCCTGTTTGTAACGGCCCGGAAATAGTATAGCATGCTGTCTTTAACTGCATTACGACCTTGGGATCAGTTTCTTCTAAATCCAGCATCTCCCCCCAGGTAGTGTCCATCATTACTTTGGAAAAAAGTTCCAAAGCCTGAATTTTACGGTCCGGGGGGAAACTGCTTTCTGAAATAATCTTAAAGGCCAGGAAAAAACCATAATCACCCACAGATATGGCCTGGGATACTCCATAATGGTTACCTCCTAATTCCTTATATAAAGAAGGTTTGCCCCGTCTAATAGGACTCCGGTCAATAATATCATCATGGATTAGAATTGCCGTGTGAAATATTTCATAAGCCGCCGCAACTCTGATTACTTCACCTCCCAGGTGGGCTTTGACTCCTGGGAGGTGTGTTGCTATCTCATATCCCAACTTAACCAATGCTCCCCTGATCCCTTTTCCTCCCTGACAGGAAGAGATAAAAGCCTTTATCAAAGGCACCAGCTTTTTATCAGTTTTTTTTGCTTCTTTTAATTGCTTCCTTAATATTTTATTTACTTCCTTATCTATTTTTTTGGCAGTACTTTTTAGATATTCTGCAAAATCCATGTGCTAAATTTACCACATTTCGGGCAAAAGTGGTAAAAACCTTATAATTGTAAAAAATGATAAAATGAGATCTATATGTTTGAAAACTACAAAGCAACCAAAGAAGACTTTGAAGCAATTGAAGAAGGAATCAAAACAGTTTGGCATCCCAAACTGGATTTTGTATTTAAAAACAAGAAATTCATTGAGAAAGTGATTGTTGTCAGTTATGATTCAAAAAATATTTATCTGTGGTCGCAGACAAAATTTCCCAAGCTTGCTTCTATTAAATGCAGCCTGGAACACTATTTTGCTTATCAGATCCCCCATAAACTTAGAATCTCCGATGATTACCAGTATTGGTGGAGGGCAGGTTTACAGCCACCGGAATTGATTTGGTTGTTTTTCTCAAAAATGAAAACTGATGAATATTATTCGACGTCTTTCGTTTCTGGGGGGTTATTAATCCCCTTTATTGCACTGCAAAAGAAAATGAAGGGCCGTAAAAACAACCCCTATACAACATACGAGAGTTACCTGGCTACCATTGTCCATGAATTCGGACATGCTTACTGGAATCAAAAAATGTTTGCCAGTTATAAGAAACAGGATGCGAGGGAAGTTCTCGTGCGCGCAGAGGCTGCTTACAAAGGCCAACAGATTACTCTTTCAAAACTTAAGATTCTTTTACCGCTTGATTACAATATTTCTGAAATTTTCGCTTTCTGTACAGAATATCAAGCAGCTACTCTATTTTGGCCATCCCATAAAAAGGCTATAGATCAGGATAGTTCTTCTATAATTAGGAATCTTCTCAAAACAGGTAAGGTCAACACTATTTTTTTAAGTGTTCATTATTTTGCAGCTATCTTTGGTAAGCTTATTTTTTCCGCTTATCCTCATAGTTGGCCAATCAAATTGCTTTTCCCTAGGTATTTCTAGTCTCTAACACCTCCTCATTAGTTCGGCCTTGGCGGTGGTTTGGGCGGCCAGGGCGGTCTAGGAAGACCACCAAATGGCGGGCATATGATGTCAGGTGGTATACGTGTATTCGGTGGACACACTGGTGGACAATTTGGTATACAATTTGGAGGACAAATAATTGGTCCATCCATTCTAACTCCAGGTGTAACCAATTCAATCGTGGGTCCAGTACCACCCTGCGCATCAATTTTTTCTTTCATATTTTTTCACCTCCCCTCTTTTTTAATTCTGTAGTGACAATTCTTCGTAAATAATTTCTCCCTGGTTGTCTATTCTCCATACACCGAATCCCCATTTACCAGTATACGGATTATAGGTACATCTTGGAAAGGGAACGCTTGAATAGCCTTTTCCGCAACTTGATCCTTCAGCAAGAGGGCGGCAGTCAGAACAAGCATATCGGTATTCACAGTCTTTACAAACTAAAACTCTATCTTTAGTTAATCCCCAAGTTTCTTTTAGAGCTGATGACTCAAGTATATCTGCCAATTCTTGGTCTTTCAGGCTACCTAATATGTCGTTTCTTGAGAAGATACAAGGGATTACCTGCCCATCTGTAGTA
>CAZWTE010000072.1:0-4530 GCA_964637465.1 uncultured Gammaproteobacteria bacterium
CACTAAAGCTGTGTTTAATGACGGCACCTCACCCATAGAAATAACCTGGTTTAATTCTTCCTGGTTAACCAAACAAAACCAAACAGGGGACAGGTTGCAGAATTCCGGAAAAATCAGCAAATACAAAAACAAAATATCCATTATTGCCCCTCGCTGGGAAAAGCTGGATACAGAACGAAAACAGCTTCCCACATCGGAAGTGGGAACACAAATTCACACCGGCAGATTGGTACCGGTTTATCCTGAAACCGAAGGACTTTCTTCCAAGTGGCTGCGGACTAAAATAGATAAACTATTACCTCTGGTACTGGACCAAATACAGGATCCGCTGCCTGATCAAACTAAATCAGGCATGCTGCCCCTCAATGAGGCTATCCGACAAGTCCATTTTCCCCAAAGTTGGGAGCAAGCTGAAAAAGCCCGGGAAAGACTGGGCTTTGATGAGCTGTTTTATGTTTCCTTAGCCACCCAAAAGGCCCGGATGGAGTGGAAACAAAAACCTTTAATAGAACCCTTGAAGATTAAAATAGCAGATATAAAAAATTTCACTGATAAACTTCCGTTTAAATTAACTGCTGCCCAACAAAAAGTCCTAACAGATATTCTCACAGATCTGGAGAAGAACCAACCTATGAACAGGCTTGTTCAAGGAGAGGTAGGTTCAGGCAAAACCGTTGTGGCAGCAATAATTGCATATCTGGTTTACCTAAATGGTTTAAAAACACTCTTTATGGCTCCCACTGAAATCCTAGCCTTCCAGCATTTTCAAACTTTAGAAAATCTCTTGCAAGCTTTTAAAATTACAGTCGGGATTTATACCGGAAGCAAGAAAAAAATAGGAGATGCAGATGTTGTGGTAGGAACGCACGCTCTTTTATCAGACAAACTAAACCTTAGTGATATTGGATTGATTATTGTTGATGAACAACAACGCTTTGGGGTGGAACAAAGAACCCTGCTTCGCTCTAAGGCTAAAGTTCCGCACTTTTTAACCATGACCGCTACCCCGATCCCCAGAACCGTGGCGCTAACCCTTTATGGAGATTTGGATATGTCTGTTATTGACCAGCTTCCTATTGGCCGGCAAAAGGTTAAAACTTATCTGGTGCCGGAAAAGAAAAGAGCTGATTCATATAAATTCATCGCCAAAAAAGTGGGGGAGGGAGACCAGGTTTATATTATTACTCCACTGATTGAAGCCTCGGAAACTTTAACTTCAGTCAAGGCTGCCAAGGTAGAATTTGATAAACTCAAAAAAGTCTTTGCCGGCCTTACACTGGACCTGTTACATGGCCGGATGAAGGGATCTGAAAAAGAAAGCGTCATCCGGGACTTCCGCTCCGGCAACACCGATATTCTTATTTCTACCTCAGTGGTGGAAGTCGGCATGGATAATCCCAATGCCGCGGTCATTGTCATTGAAGGGGCAGAACGGTTTGGCCTGGCCCAACTGCACCAACTACGGGGCAGGGTAGGCCGGGGAACCAAAGAATCCTACTGCCTGCTGTATACCTCCAGTGCCAACAAAGACGAACAGCGAAGGTTAAAGTTTTTGGAAACCACTTTTGATGGGCTGAAATTGGCAGAACTTGATTTAAAAATTAGAGGAAGCGGCCAAATCTTCGGCAAATTGCAATCAGGCAGGTTTGAATTTAAAATTGCCTCTTTTTCCAACTTGACCCTGCTGGAAAAGACTAAACAGGCAGCCCAAAAATTACTGGCTGAAGATCCAACCCTTGACAAATACTCTCTGCTTCAAGCACAATTACAAAACATTGCTGGTAAAGTTATGCCGGATTAAAAAGGCAAAATTGACAATTTGTGTATAATTTCTAACACAAATTGTCATCCTGAGCGATTAGCGAAGGACAAAAAGCAACTATGGCCGGAGAACCTAAAAGAAGACACTCTAAAGCGAGTAAGCGAACAAGAAGGGCTGCCATTAATTTGGCCGTTTCTTTGGTGGCTTGTAAAAACTGCGGCAAACCGACTAAACCGCATGTAGTTTGTGCAAGCTGTAGTTTTTACGGCGGCAAAGCCATTGGTAAAGAAAAAGTCCGGGTTGTGAAAGCATGAAGAAAAAATCTGACCCAAGGCACCTCAACAGAATAAGCCTCATGCAAGAGTTGTTTTCCTGGCAATTCAGTAAGGACAAAAAACCAAGGGCCAAAATTAAACCAATAGTTGACGAACTCCCTAAAATTGATAAACTGATTATGGAGTCTGCCCCGGACCGGCCGATTACCGGAATTAACAGGATTGATTTAGCTATCTTGCGTCTGGCAGTATTTGAGTTGATAATAGATAAAGAAGTACCGCCAAAAGTGGTCATTGATGAAGCGGTCGAATTAGGAAAAGAGTACGGCTCTGATTCATCGGCAAGTTTTGTCAATGGCGCTTTAGGCAAATTAATTAACCTGAAAAAAATCGCAACATAATGATTCAAGAACAACAAATCATTGAAGCAATTGCTGAACATTTAGGTCTTCCTCCGGAAGACCTGGACAGGCATGCGCTATTACGGGATGAGTTAAATTTAGGCCCAATTGAATTAGATGAATTAGTTTCTGATCTATCCCGACGCTTCAATGTAACCTTTGATCCGGTGGAAATAGAGGATATCAAAAAAGTAGATGACTTAATCGTGCTGGTTGAGGATAACCTATTAGAATAATCAATGCCAAACAATGAATTTGCTGACCTTTTAGACCTGCTTGATTTAAGATTTAATAACCCGAAACTACTGCAAAAAGCTTTCCTGCACCGGTCTTATCTAAATGAAGTTAAAGTTGATATGGAATCTAACGAGCGTCTGGAATTTTTGGGTGATTCGGTCTTGTCTGTAATCACTTCTTTTTATTTATATACTATCCGGCCTAAAGATTCAGAAGGCGAATTGACTAATTTAAGGGCCCACATAGTTAAAACCCAATCCTTAGCAGAAGCAGCCAAAAAACTGGAGTTAGGCAAATATTTAAAACTGTCTAAAGGGGAAGAGCTGTCCGGCGGCCGGGATAATCCGCAACTTTTAGCTAACAGTTACGAAGCTTTACTCGGAGCAATTTTTTTGGACCAGGGCTTAGAAATTGTCAAAGATGTAATTACTAAAACCCTCTTGCCCCTTTTTGAAACAGAATTACAAACAGGACCGCCAAAAGATGCCAAATCAAGCCTGCAAGAAATAGTCCAACAAAAACTGAAGGAGTCGCCGCGTTACCGGATTTTAGAAACTTCCGGCCCGGACCATGCCAAACAATTTACTGTAGCTGTATACATCGGCGGCAAAGAAACGGGCCGGGGTCAAGGCCTCAGTAAACAAGTTGCCGAAGAACAAGCTGCCGAACAAGCTTTACAAAGCTTACCCTAACTTGTATACTAATCCCCATGCTTAAAATTAGACTCATGAGAATCGGCACCAAGAAAAAACCTTTTTACCGGGTAGTGGTCATGAAGGAAAGATCAAAAAGGACTGGTGATTATATTGAACTGCTTGGCACTTATAATCCTTTAACAGAGCCGAAAGAGATTAAACTAATACAAGACCGGATTGATTACTGGATTAAACAAGGGGCCCAACCTTCCACCGGATACCTTAGAATCATCGGCAAAGCTCCGCAAAGACCGCCAAGGAAACCCAAGAAAGCGAAAGCTGAGGAACCCAAAGCAGATAAGACTGCTCCGGCTGCACCGGAAGAACAAAAGGACTTCGAAGAAACACCAGAAACAACTCCATCATCATTTAATCCTCCTGCTCCCTCTGATACTTCTGAAAAACCAGACAAGCCCAAAAGCGGAGAAGGTGAGAAAAAAGATGAAAGACCTGCTTAATTTCATTGTCACCAGTTTAGTTACCAAACCTGAAGCCGTTTCAATTGACGAACAAAAAGAAGACGGCAATATCTCTCTATTTTTAACAGTTGACCCCTCTGATATGGGAATTATTATCGGCAAAAACGGACAAGCCATCAGGGCGATCAGAAAGCTACTCACTGTCCGGGCTATTGCTGAAAATGTGAGGGTTAATCTGCAACTGGTAGAACCTCAGGGAGAGACAACACGCCCTTTCTTCGAAAGCAGAGTCGAGAGTCAAGAGTCTATTGAAGAACAGGATTCCTAGTCCCTAGACTCTAGCGACTAGACTCTATGCTTATTTCCATCATTACTTTGTTTCCTGAAGTCTTTGAACCAATCCTTAACTCATCCATCTTAAAACGGGCTCAGAAAAAAGGCCTGGTCGAATTTAAACTTGTAAATTTGCGTGATTTTGGCAAAGGGAAACATCAGGTTGTTGATGACAGGCCATATGGTGGAGGCGCCGGCATGGTGCTGAAGGCAGATATACTTTCAGCTGCGCTGAAAAAGTCAAAAGTCAAAAGTCAAAAGTCAAAAGTTATTCTTACCTCAGCATCAGGACAGCCATATAAACAAGTAAGAGCCCGGGAGTTGTCAAACTTAAATCATATTATCATCGTTTGCGGTCATTATGAAGGGGTGGACCAAAGGTTTATAGATAAATATGTTGATGAAGAA
>CAZWTE010000073.1:0-4432 GCA_964637465.1 uncultured Gammaproteobacteria bacterium
AGAAGAACGGAACAAGTCCTGTTTATTTTTTTTTTTTTTTAAAACCCACGGCATTTATTATTGCCGAAACAGAAGATCAGAAAATAATTTTTATAGAAGAATACCGTTTGCCTATAAACAAGACTATTTGGCAACTACCGGCAGGGATGATAGATATGAAAAATTCATTAAAGTCTGCCAGAAAAGAGCTTCTAGAAGAAACCGGATTGATAGCAGAAGAATGGAAAAAGATAGGAGAATTTTTTGTGGCTCCCGGGCATGAAAATACTAAAATTTTTGTTTTTGTAGCAAAACTAAAAAATCATAAGAAGATAGTAATAAAAGAAATCAACATCAGAAATATCAAACCTTTTTCAAGGTCAGAGATTATATCTATGATAAGAAAAAATAAAATATTATGCGGTGTTACGCTGGCAAGCTTGCATCTGTATTTCTTAAAGACACAAAAGAATATTCCTATTTAGGTTTCCACTGGCTTTCGTCAATAGAAACTCTTTCTAAGAGTGGTTCCCACCACCATGTATTTTGAGCATACCATTGGATTGTTTCTGTTAAACCCTTTTCAAATCCTATTTTTGGCATCCAACCCATTTCTGTTTTAATTTTTGAAGAATCCAGTAAGTACCTGCGATCGAGTCCCGGCCTATCCTCAACATAGGTTTTGTAGGATTCATCCAAACCTAATTGTTCAAGTATTCTATTAGCGAGTTCTTCTACGTCTGCTTCCTCTCCGCTGCCGATATTGTATGTTTCTCCAATACGACCTTCTTGCAAAATAAGATCTATTGCCTGACAATGATCTTTTACATGAAGCCATTCTCTTTTATTGTGACTTTGTCTGTATAGTGTCAGCGGTTCCTTGCGTAATGCACTGGATACAAAACGAGGGATTACTTTCTCTGGGAGTTGATAGGGTCCGTAGTTGTTCGAACAATTTGATATAGTAATAGGCAGATTAAAAGTTTCGTAATACGCTCTTGCTGCCATATCAGCTGCAGCTTTAGAAGCATTATAAGGAGACCTTGGTTTGTAAGGGGATTGTTCTGTAAACCTCTCGTTACTATCTAAAGCCATATCCCCATATACTTCACAGGTTGAAACATGATGGAACCGTTCGACACCATGTCGTAAACTGGCGTCCATTAATCTTTGGGTACCTACAACGTTTGTTTCGAAAAAAATTCCTGGATTAGTTACGGCTCTACTGTTATGGCTTTCTGCCGCAAAATTAACTACGGCATTTGGTTTGTGTGTACTTAAGAGGTGACCTACGAGCTCTGCATTTCCAATATTACCTCGAACAAAAGTATAACGACCTGGATACTTTTTTACGACATCTTTTAAGCTCGGAGGGTATCCCGCATAGGTTAGGGCATCCAAGTTAATAATTTGATCATCGGGATGATTTTCTAAATAATAACGGACAAAATTAGACCCGATAAACCCTGCTCCGCCTGTAACTAATATTTTCCTGCCTTTTTCAATCATTGTTAATCGAGTGCATTATAGCAAAAGAATTCATATAAAAGCAATTTTTGGGTTAGATCCAAGACAAAACTAAAACTTTGCCAGAGTTTTGTCTTAGTTTAAGGGGTACCTGTCACTTAATATAATGATTAGTTTAGCTATAGTGCTTTATGAAGCGATTAAAGTGTACCCAACTTTCTTGTGGCTTTCGATAATATAGTTGTTGGCGTGCATGAATGGATGCTTCCTGAGCCGGTAAATTAAAGCATCCAAAGCCCAATCTGTGGCATCTTCGTTGTCTTCAGGCCAAACCTCCTGGAAAATTTCATACTTTGATATGGTTGACCCCATATTTTTCCTAAGCAGTTTGAAAAGCTTGGCCTCCTTGACCGGCAGTTTTACCGGCATATGGGTTTTAATATATTCAGCCAGCAGTGGAGTAAAGAGCTGGAAGTTAGAAGTTGGAGGCTGGAGGCTGGAATTTTTAACCAGGCCCACGCCCAGTAAATACTCATCAATTTCCGGCACAGTTTTACCCAGGGCGATTTTTTGCAGCTGTTTACGCTGGTGATAATTTAAGTAATCAACTAACTCTTTAAGCTGCATTTTGACAAATTGATCCAGCAGTAAATTGTGTTGTTTTTGAGAACTTAACATAATGCGGAAAAGCTGGTTATGGCCACCAGATAAGTCCAGCAGTTTTTCCAGCATTTTCCCGGAAATAGGTTTAGCCGGTTCGATTTCCAGCAGTTTTTTTAAATCTTCTTTGGAGTAAGGCTTAAAGTATAAATTTTCAGATGCCCTCTTTTCCTACCTTAAATCTCCCTTAATACCTCTACCTGTTAAAACTTAACAGTAAGTTTTAGAGCAGTATACTAAACAGGCACAAATCTCATTGGGGTGTATTGTTGATGGTTAAATCTACAAAAAGCTACTATTCAAGTGCGTAAGTCCTGCATTAATTTTTACTAATTGATATATAATACAAAAGTATTATAATCGTATTACTATGCAAAGAACTGTCTTACAAGTCCCATTACCAAAAGAGTTAAAAATAAGCGCTGAAAAAGCAGCGGAGGAGGCCGGATTTTCTTCCCTGCAGGAAGTATTAAGGGTATTCATGAAAAAATTTGCCAGCAAAAAAATTGATCTGGCTTTTGAAGAAGAAATTACTTATCTTTCTCCCGGGGCAGAAAAACGCTACGCGAAAATCGTGCGTGATATTGAAAGCGGCAAGGAAAAGGTTTACACGGCCAAGGATGCGGATGATCTTATAAAACAACTCCATAGCTATGGTAAAAATTAGGTATGCAGGTAATTTTATCAAGCATTTCAACAAGCGCATTGAACCATATATCAGCTTGAGTCAAAGATTCGACGAAAGAATCAAAATATTGAGGGTTGTGCATATCTTGTTGATATTGGCACCCATAATCAAGTCTACTAATTAAATTCAGTTAAAGATCTTTAGATCAACGAATCCTGCAAGCAGAATTAAATTTCATGATGCCCTAAAATTCTACCATTTTATTTACCTTTGTGTTAATCGGACAGGTTTGTTTGTTTGAATTACCATGGTAATTTCCTTTTGGTGTATAATTATTATGTATGTTTCTTTGGGATTATAATAGAAAAAAACTGGAGCAAAGCGAAAAAGGAAAGACGCTCATTTTAGAGAGATTAATTAATTATGGTCCGGGCAAAAAGAAAATCATATTATCTGAGGTTAAAAAACACTGGAAAGAGTTAAAATTATTTCCTACACGCAAGAGATTATTTGAACTTTTCATATGGGGCAAGTAACAATTATTACTCAGCAACAGAAACTTTTACTCGACAAGTTCCGTCAGGATAAGTTTCTCTCCTCTAACTTCTATTTTACCGGAGGCACAGCTTTAAGCCTTCATTATTTGCAGCACCGCACGTCAGTTGATCTTGATTTTTTCTCCAAAAAAGAGTTTAATCCGCAAATTATCGTAGATACAATAAATACCTGGCAAAAAGAGCTTAATTTAGCAGCTGACTATCTTACTGTAGAAAATACACAAATTTTTAATCTTACCTTTCCCGATAAACAAACCGTAAAAGTTGATTTCGCTTTTTATCCCCATAAACAGGTAGAAAAGGTCCGGATGATTGACGGCATTAAAGTAGATTCGTTAATAGACATAGCAATTAACAAATTACTGACCGTGGAGCAGCGGACTGAGGTTAAAGATTTTGTAGATCTATATTTCCTTCTTCAGGACATTTCTATTTGGGATCTTTTAGAGGGCGTAAAAGTAAAGTTTGGAGTAAAAATTGATCCTTTTATTATTGGATCAGATTTACTAAAGGTAGAAGGCTTTGATTACCTCCCGGAAATGATTAAACCATTTTCACTTGAAAAGCTTAAACTATTTTTTAAACAAAAGGCCAAACAGATAACCGGCAGATCTATAAAGGGTTAGATTAAACCAAACGGACCATCATGCCCTAAAATTCTACCATTTTATTTACCTTTGTGTTAAGCTGACTCTAATGTCCAAATATTTTGTCCTTTGGGGGTTGTTTGTAGCTATATTCTTGATATTTCCTACAATAACAAATGCTGCTCCATCGATAACTACTATTGGAAATATCGACCCCGATCAATCGCCAACCATTACTATAACCGGCCTAAGTCCTACTAAGACATACGCCTGGGAGACAAGAAAGTTCACAGAAGCGAATCATCTCCCGGGCACAGATCCATATACACCTGTTAACACAAATTGTTTCAATTCAGACAGCACAGGACAGATAGCTCACACGCTTGGACCATTTAGTATCCCAGGTTATTACCGTTTAGGAATATTTGAAGGACATACTATAAGTAGTGGCACTTGTACAATAGTCGGCAATAAACAAGCAAGTCAAGATTTCTCAGTTGGCGGTCCGGTGGGCGGATCAACTGACCGGGAGAAAGGAACAGGTTGCTGCGATT
>CAZWTE010000074.1:0-2172 GCA_964637465.1 uncultured Gammaproteobacteria bacterium
CCCGCTGCCCTCTCCATCGTAGGAACCATGTCAGGATCGGTCATTCTTGTTACAAGAATGTTGCCTTGTTCAACTTTTCCCAAGTCTTCAATGCCGTGCACAAGCCTAACTTTTCCTGATGCGTGGCCGGGGCTCGCCTCTATGCCCTCAACCAAAACTTTTGCAGAAACGAAACTAATCTTTTCTTTCTTCTCCCCCCGCTCCTCCTTTATTTGCACCCGCCCAGGCTTTTTCAACGTCGTTATGGGCCTGCTTTGCACGATGTAAATGTTTTTGCCCTCTATAGCGAACTCGATGTCTTGGGGCTTGACGTAATGGCCCTCTATTCTCCTAGTTAGGTCTGCCAGCCTTTTTATTTCGTAATCGCTGAGCGTCTGTTTTTTTGAGTCCTCTTCAGAAAGATTCTTCCGCACCGTCGTGCCAAAATGCATATCCCGCGTGTACATCCATTTCTGCACATTAACCTTAACATCCTTTATTTCTAGCGTGCTTTTATCGACGGTGTACTGATTCGGGTTTATTGAGCCTGAAACTATCGCTTCACCCAAGCCGTAACCAGCCTCAATAATTATTTCTTCCTCATTATTAGTTATTGGATTGACAGAGAAAATAACCCCCGCCTTGTCTGAGTTGACCATCTTTTGTATGACAACAGCGATAAATACTTTTTCGTGAGGAAAATTATTTTTCACCCTATAATATATCGCCCTAGCTGTAAAGAGCGACGCCCAGCATTTTTGGACAGCATCCAACAACCTAGTTGTTCCACGAACATTAAGGAACGTTGCCTGCTGCCCCGCGAAAGAGGCAGTGTTGTGCGTGATTATTCCGCCTATGCCTGCAACAAAGTTTTCAACTTCCGGAACGGTGAAGTCATATACCCAGCCTGTGTAGGGTATTTCTTTGACTTCCCTTACCCTTTCCCATTTTACATCACCGTTAAAATAATGCAGTAGGTCTTCTTTAAGGTTATAAGTGTCTAAGAATGCCCTGATTTTTCTTAAGCTGCACTTGTTTTTTATCAAGCCTTTGTTCCATGGGTTTGCACCTTTTTTGAATCTGCCTTTTTCGTCGTAATAAATGTGTGATAGTTTTGTTTCTTTAATTGTGTTTTCTTCGTAAAATGTTTTTCTGCATTTTGCGCATAAAAACCTTCTCTTGTTCTTATATTTGCTTGTTTCGGAAATTTTATTGTAACATTTTGGGCATGTGTGGAATTCGACGAATCTCTTTTCTTGCTTGTCCCATATTTGTTTTCTGATTTCATTTGACAAAGCTTGGGATATGTTAAGGTTGTAGGCTGTTTTTTCCTTTATTCCGTTCATTTTGCAGGATTTTATTTTTTCATTTAGCCTTCCAATTTTTTGCTTGTCAGTAAATCCTATCAGCTCCTTAAACTTTTCAACTTCAAATGGCGGAATGTTAACATTGAAGCTTCCACTTTTTCTCCTTAGGTAAATAGTAAAGCCTAACAGCTCAAGTAGTTTTGCGATGCCGCCTATCAGTAGCTCCGAGGTGGATGTGAATTCGATAATCCCATTTTTTGAGATGTAGCCGTCTCCGTCGTAGCATCCTTTCAAAAATATGCCAATCTGCGTTTTGCTTAGTCCAAACACAAAATTCGGGATTTTCTTAATTTTGCAGGACCTGCCCTTTCCTTTCATGTTTAGTGGCTTTCCTGTCAGCTCTTCAAGAAGTCTTGTGAGGGTTTTGCAGTAAACCCTTATTGAATGTTTGTTTATCTTTTGGTTTTTGTATAGACCAACTGATTTCAGGAAGTGTAATGCAGATTCCCTGATTTCTTCTTTTGAATTTGTTAAGATTACTGCTTTTTTATAGGTGCAGCCCTCTGCAATATATAACCCGAGGAAGTATAATAAATGGGCGTCCAATCTTATTTTTCTTGGCAAGGGGTTCTGCAGCTTAAAGTTTGTGGAATTATTTTTGATAAAAACCATTTCATTAATATTTGCTACATCCTTCCCCTTAACATAGTCTAAAACATCCAACTCGATTAAATTTGAATTAATTTCAGGCAAGGATGAAACCACGGGTATTAAGTCCTCCTTTCCCAATTCTTCTATTAGGGAGGTTTTAGGCGCAAGATTATTCTTGTCAAGCTTAATCAGGGAGTGGTTTGGCGATATCGTAATCTCCCTTCCGCTATCGGTT
>CAZWTE010000074.1:2182-4380 GCA_964637465.1 uncultured Gammaproteobacteria bacterium
ACTATTTTGTAAAGCTTTTTGCCTTCTGCCGGATGCTTGTATAGTATACCTATTTTTGTCCACGCAAGCTTGTTATCCTTCATGGAAGGGACTTCAAGGCCAAAATTAGTTCCGTCCTCAACTTGGTCATATAATTCCTTAACCCTACAATACATTGGTTTGCCGTTTAGCTTAACAAAAACGTGGTCATCTTCGGAAATGCTCGGGAGATCCTCGGCCGTTGCTGAGCTTCTGACGGCGACGAATGGCGGCTCTCTTCCCGACCTTATCAGGGACAGAGTTTGCTTGTTAGCCCCTTTTAGCACGTCTTCGCTTATGTTCATTGCGTCATAAGCTTCCGCTATCTCCTCCATGAGGCCTTCAGGCATCTTTGTTTGAAGAATTATCTCTTGGACTTTTTTTGCAGCGCCTTGCAAGGCTTCGTTGCTGTCAACATCCAAATTTTTTAGCACGCCGTATATTTTGTCAGCTATGCCTGTCTTTGTTATGTACTTTTGGTAAGCTTGAGCTGTTATAACAAATCCGGGGGGTATGGGAAATTCGTTATTGTACATTTCACCAAGAGAAGCGCCCTTTCCGCCAGCCACCCCAACATCTTTATTGCTTAATTCTTTGAACCACGCGATGTCTTCAGACAAAAAAAGTTCCACCCCTTTTTAATATTTTTTTAAGACTAAACTTAACTCCTAATTAGTTTTTTTGTTTATAAACCTTTCCCACAAAAATTTTATTGGATTAGATTCTATAAAGAGAAAATGATCTTAAAAATAAGCAGCACAAATTAGGGTTCGTTTTTTTCCAGCTTTTTTTGTATATACAGGCCTATCAGCTCTTCGAATTTTATCCCATTTTTTTGTGCGAAGCCTAAAGATACAGCGAAGCTTTCGCCTTTTGTTTTTGGGAGCTCTTGTGTTTTTAGGAAGAACCAGCCTATTGTGTCGAACCTTATGGCTATCCAGGGTTCTGCGCCGAATCCTTCTGCAAAGTATTTCAGCTGGTTGATTTCTGCTGTGGAAAAATATTTTTTTCCCGCTTTCAAGGATTTGCATTCGATAGCCAAGATTCTTTTTTCAGCTGCGTTTCCAACGATAAGATCCGGATTTGGGAGGGGGGTTGAGCCACTACCTGCGCTCCTAACTGTGTGCCATTTGGCTTCCCAAAACATATGAAAAAGTTCCCGTTCCGCCCGACTGCCCTTAGCTTTCCCCATATAATGTTAAGTAATCATTTGTTTGTTTATAACTTTTTTGTGAAAAGAAACGGCTCTGTAGAAATCCTTAGGCAAAATATATAACAACGTTTAGCCCTAAGGCTAAACGGTTGGGGGTAAACACATTGGAGGTGTTTACCTTGAATAAAAAGAAAGAAAAGAAGTATATTAAGTTTGTTAAACAAATTTTAGCGTGTTTGCAGCGATTAAGGGTAAGGAAGCATTCAAGCAAGTTTAGCAAGAAGCTGTATGGCAATTGGGTGCATATTGTGCTTCTTGCTTTGCGGCAGCGAATGGACAAAAGCTACAGGGAATTCTGTGACATCATGGATGTGTGCACAGAAATATCAAATGCGCTCGGCATAAGCAAGGTTCCTCATTTCACAACCCTGCAAAAAGCAGCCAAGAGGATGCGCATCACTTTTCTTGAAAAGATTATGGCTGGTTTCATTTTGTTCACAATGGCAATTCATGTCAGGTTAGGTATTGATTCCACTGGATTGCAGCCAACTCATGCTTCTGCGCATTATGTCAAAGTGTTGAAAAAAGATAAGAAAATGCGACGGAAAGTAAAAAACCACATCAAGCTCAGCACATTAGTTGAGCTTGGCAAACAAATCATCATATCCCAAAAAATAAGGAGGGGACCAGCCAATGACAACAGGGATTTCAGCCCTGTGGTCGAAAAAGGCAAAGAAATTCTCGATCAAGCTGGGAAGGATGTCAAATCCTTTGACGCTGACAAAGGATATGATTCGGAAGAAAACCACAGAACAGCAGTAGAAGACCTAAACGCGGAAGACAGGATAAAGATAAAAAACAAAGAAGTGCCAATACACAGAACTAGGGGCACTTACAGGAAAAAAGCCAAACGAAGGATTAACAGGCTGCGGGCAAATTACCGCAGCAAAAACGAAACCACATTCTCAACTCTCAAAAGAATAAACGGCTCAATGATAAGAAGCCTCAAAGTCAGCATGCAAAACAA
>CAZWTE010000075.1:0-2262 GCA_964637465.1 uncultured Gammaproteobacteria bacterium
GTGGCGGCCAAATACGGAGGGATTTCCGGGGCCTCCGGTGTCAGCGTGGCCCAGGGCAACGGCAGCACCAGCCAGGTTACTATTGATGGGGTCGCCCTGTCAGGCGCAGACTTTAAAAGGGCTTTTAATTTAAGGGCTCCTGGTCGTCTGTCCATTCCCCAAAGCGGCTTTGCTTTTTTTAATATAGAAAAGAAATAATCTCAATAGTTTTGACATTTGAGTTTTGAGTTTTGAGATGACTTGAAGTATACTTACCTCAATGTTTTCTTCATACTTAGAGAATCCTGTCCATTTCCGTTTTGAAGGGCAGGACCCGAACGAAAAAATCCTGCTTTTGCTGCGGGCCCACCCGATTGTTAACCTAAGCTGGATCATTCCCGCTGTTTTGCTTTTCTTTGCCCCCTTTTTTGTTCCTGGGGCTCTGGGATTTTTAAGGCTGGATTTGTCCGCCGTCCCTCCGGCATTTGCCATAGTCTTTTTAATTATTAATTATTTGCTGGTTTTAATAATTTCTTTTGAAGGTTTTCTGCATTGGTATTATAATGTCTATATTGTAACTGAAAAAAATATTGTGGATGTGGATTTCCATTCGCTCCTGTTTAAAAATATTGATGTGGCCCCCTTACGCAATATTGAGGATACCTCGTCCTCAATGGGCGGGATTTTAAATTCTGTTTTTCATTATGGCAATGTTTTCATCCAAACAGCCGGTAACGCCAGAAATATTGATTTGCACTCTGTTCCCAGGCCGCACCACGTAGCTGACTTTATCCTGGATGAAGCTCATAAAATTTACGGGAGGGGGAGAGATGCCTACCACCATCCAGACTAGCCTTTTTGGCCTGGGGATATTTTTAGTAGCTCTGAAAGGGGCTGCTTTGATTATTTTGGTATTTTACACTATATTTGCCTTAATGGTGGTCAGACAAGTGGATTTGATGAGTAAAACCTTAATAACCGGGGTGTCACCGGTCCTTAAAGCCTTTTCCATCCTGCATGCCGGATTTGCTGTTGGACTGATTGTGCTGGCATGGGGAATGCTCTAAGAAAGAGTCTAGAGAGCAGAAACAAGAGTCAAGGAAAAGAATCTAGACTCTTGACTCTCGCTAGTCACTATTATGAAACTAAAGATTGCCCAAGTGATCGGCTTAAATACTGACCAGAAAGCTGCCCAGGTCACATCCGCCACCCGGGATGACCACACTTTACTGGCAGTTTTAGAAATTGCCTGCGATGATGCCTTTACCAGGGGCAGGCAAGCCCTGTCCTCTTTGGAGGATTTCTATTTTGAGTTTGAAGGAGAAGCAGCCGGGAAATTAACAGCCACTTTTACCGAGGCGGAAAATAAATTCTTTCAAGGCACAGACTTTGATTTAACTTTAGCGGCTATTTCCGGTAAAGTGCTGTATTTTATCAGAAAAGGTGATATTGCGGTGTACCTTAAGCGGGGCGGGCAATTATCACCTTTGTCAGTATCTGCCCAGTCCCAACTGATTTCCGGGTTTTTACAAGATAGCGATAAACTGCTGTTTGCGACCGGCAGCCTGGTCGCTTTTTTAAACGAAGAATTGGAAAAATCCTTGGATTTGCCGGTTGAGGTATTTAAGGAAGAAGTGGAAAGCAAAATAGGCGCTTCTGAGCTGGAAAACCAGGGCCTGGCAGCTTTAACAGTTGAAGTCACCGAAGGAAATGTGGACATTGCGCCTTTTCTTTCTGAAAACGGCAATCAGGCTGGCCAGGTAAACCGGCAAGCTGATGAGGGGTCTGTCAGCCAGGCATCAATTATGCTTAAATCGGTGATTTTCAAAACCCGCAATTTATTTAGATTATTCAGGCAGTTGGGGTCATATTTGCCTGGCAGCGGCAGAGGCAGGCTGCTTGTAGCGGTAATTTTAATTGTGGTTATTGCCGCGGGCGCAGGATACAAGTATAAGTTAAGCCGCGATGCCGGGGTCCAGTCAGAATTTAATGCTTTACTACAAGAAGCCAAAGACAGCTTTAATGCCGCCAAAGGGCTGGCCAGCCTTAACCCGGCCGATGCCAAAAGCAAGCTGGACTTATCAAAAGGAAAAGTTAATCAAGCCTTGCTGGTTAAACCGCAAAATGCCGAAGCCGAAACATTTAAAAAGCAGATAGACCAGGAATCTTCCTCAATTTTACAACAATCAAACGTGTCTGATTTTCCGCTGTTTTTGGATCTGGACCTGGTTAAAAAAGAATTCCGGGCCGTGCAGATGAGTTTATCAAAGGACAAACTACTCC
>CAZWTE010000075.1:2272-4287 GCA_964637465.1 uncultured Gammaproteobacteria bacterium
TCCTGATGGATCCTAGTACCATGACTTTAGTAGCAGTGGATATTGTTAAAAAAAGCAACCAGATTTTAGCAGGGAGCGAAAAGTTGGGTGAAGCGGCGTTCGTGTCCTTAAACGGAGGACTGGCATTTATCTATTCAGAAGATAAGGGCGTTTTACGGATTGATACTACTAGTTCCAAGTTGTCAACTGTTTCTAAAAAAGATGAAGAGTTGGGGAGCATTAAGGATATTTACGGTTTTGCCGGCAATATTTACCTGCTGGATCAGGGCAAAAATATGATTTGGAAATATCTGCCCGCTGCTGACAGTTATTCAGGTAAAAGGGAATATTTAAGTAAGGATACAAAGGCTGATTTTAGCGGAAGCTTAAGGATGCAAATTGAGTCTTCGATTTATGTGCTTAAAAACGGCGGGGAAATTTTACGGTTTACCAAAGGGGATAAGGATAATTTTTCCTATTCCGGGCTCCCTGCCGGGGTAAAAGACCCCAAAAGCATGTTTACCTCCTCTGATACGGACAATTTATATGTTTTGGATTCCGGCAATTCCCGGCTGCTGGTTTTAACCAAAACCGGCGGCTATAAAGGGCAAATTACAGGTGATAAGTTTGCCACAGCCACTGATCTGGCGGTAGATGAGGTGGGCAAAAAAGTCTATCTTCTGGAGGGTAGTAAAATTTACTCCGTAGATCTCAAATAAGTGGCCAGTCACTATGCGTATTCTTAACAAAAAAGCTCTTCATAATTACCACATTCTCGAACATTTAGAGGCCGGGATTGTATTATCCGGCGCTGAAGTAAAATCCATCAGGGCCGGCAGGCTGGATTTAGGGGAAAGCCATATCAGGATATTAAACGGGGAGGCCTTTTTAATAAATGCCAATATCCCGTTGTATGCCCGGGCAGGGGATAAAGAATATGACCCGCAAAGGTCCAGGAAGCTGTTACTGCACCGGACTCAAATTGATTCTTTAACCGGCAAAACTTCCGGCAAAGGCGCGACTTTAGTGCCGGTATCCATGTATGAAAAAAATAACCGGTTTAAGGTTGAAGTCGGTTTGGCCAAGAGCAAAAAAGAGTTTGATAAAAGAAAGCTGATTAAAGAACGCGACCATGCCCGCAGGGTAGAGCAGGAACTTAGGGGGAAGGAATAATATGTTTATTGACAACATGTTGTATCACATGTTAATATAATTATATAATGTTAAGAACTTACCTTTATATCCCTGAACACTTAGGAAAGAAAATAACTTTTAAGGCTAAAGACGAGAAGAAAAGTAAAGCTGAAATTATGAGGCAAGCTTTGGAAAAGGGTCTGGAAGTAGTAGATCAGCGTAATGGGGCGCAGGTTCTGTTAGAATTATCCAGAAAAGCTCAGGAAATTCTCAAAGATGAAAAATTACCCAGGGATTTATCCATTAACCATGATTACTATCTTTGGGGGGGTAAAAAAAGAAATTCCAGGATCAAACCGTGATAATTATTGTTGATTCAGATGGTTTAATTGGGTTACTTGATAAAGATGATGCCCATTTTTTATCCGCTCAAGCTATTCTTCTAAAGCTTTCTAAAAAAGAGACTAGATTTATTTATCCTGCGACTGTTATAACAGAATCTACTACAACGTTAAAATTAAGATTAAAAAAACCGCAGCTAGCGGATCAAATAGCTAAACTTTTATTGAACGGTCAGTTGATTATTGAATCGGTGGATGAAGGTCTACTCAAAAAAGCTGTAGATATACTAGAAGGACAGAGTGGGGATAAACATAATACCCTTTTTGATGCAGTGGTTGCAGCTGTTGCGGAAAAGAATCAGGCCGATGCTATTTTCAGCTTTGATAAATTCTACAAAAACAAGGGGTTCAAATTAGCCTCAGAACTGGTATGAAAAGGTAACTTGTTTTTAGCTTCAATTTATGGTAATATACAAACTTGGGGATGTAAGTGTCTCGACAGGATTGCTCTTTAAAAACTGCAAGCCGCTAAAGAAATCTTAAGCGTAAAATATGGTTTCA
>CAZWTE010000076.1:0-4248 GCA_964637465.1 uncultured Gammaproteobacteria bacterium
GACTGGTCGGACGGAATCTGTCCCTCCATAATCCGCACTTGGGCCACTACTCCTTTAAAGGAATCAAAAAATGAATCAAAGATTAAAGCTTTTAAGGGTTTTTCTAAATCCTGTTTTGGTGGAGGTATTTTGGTCACAATTGCTTCCAAAAGTTTCTCCACCCCCTGACCGGTTTTACCCGAAACCAGTAGTACCTCGCCTTCGGTAAAACCAAAAGTATCTACCAGTTGTTTTTTAACCGATTCTACATCAGCATTTGGCAGGTCAATTTTATTTATGGCCGGGATTAAAGTTAAGTTTTGTTCTAAAGCTGCCAGACCATGAGCTAAAGTCTGCGCCTGGATCCCCTGAGTGGCATCTACCAGCAATACTGCTCCCTCTACTGCTGCCAAAGCCCGGGAGACTTCGTAGGAAAAATCCACATGGCCGGGAGTATCAATCAAATTTAGGGTATAGGGTATAGCGTATAGCGTATAGTTAAGCCGCACTGGGGCGAGCTTGATTGTAATTCCACGTTCACGTTCAAGCGCTAAGCTATCCAACAGCTGCGGCTGAAGCTTATCCTTTGGCACAGTGCCGGTCACTTCAATTAACCGGTCAGCCAAAGTGGACTTGCCATGATCAACATGGGCAATTATGGAAAAATTTCTGATATTCATGGAGGTATTGTAGCAAATCCCGTTTAAACAGTCTCAGGGAGGATTTCTTTGGATTTAAGTTTGTTTTGAATATTGCCGATTCTTTTAACCAGCTCCACATAGGTATCCAATTCCCTGACTTTTAAAAATCTCACCAGTATCACATATACAGACAGCGCAAATAGAGAAGAAATACCGGTTAAAGCCAGTAAGTTCACGGTCCTGGTGGTATCAAAAATTACCTGATCCAATAATTTGATGGGAATATATAAAGAAACTCCCATAATAATAGTGGACATGAACATCTTCAAAAAGGGAGCCAGCACCATCCTCAAGTCAAACTTGCCTATTTTAAAGTGCAGTGTACAAAAAAGCAAAACGGCCGAAAGTACCGCGGCAATGGAATTAGCCAACCCGATACTCCAAACATCCAGCTTTAAAAGCATGACAGCATACAAACTTAACACAATGTTTAATGCCACCACTATTAAAGAAACAATCACCGGTGTTTTGGTGTCTTTTAAAGCATAAAATCCCCTGACCAGCAATAAGGAAATGGCTTGGGCAGACAGGCCAATTGCCAGAAAAGCTAATGTGGCGCCGGTTAAAACCGTTGCTTCCCAATTAAACTGCTGCGCCCCAAAAATAAGCCTGACCACCGGAATCCTGATCACAATCAAAATTGCCGTTGCCGGCAAAGTCAGGAATAAAATTTGATGTAATGTGGTAAGAATGGTAATTTTAAATTCTTCCATTTTCCCCCTGGTCTTTTCGGAAGATAAAACAGGCAGGGCGGCTTGGGCCAGTGTTGCCCCGAACAACCCAATCGGCACGACTTGCAGGTGTTGGGCAAAAGTTAAATAAGTCACTGATCCGATAGATACCAGCGTTGCCAAAGCCAAACCGACCGTTTCATTAATCTGTTCAGCGGCCAACCCAATGGTCCTGACGCTCATCAGTTTCATTATTTCTTTTACCCCTGTATTGAAAAACTCCGGAGGGAATTTAAACCTGAATCCCATGGACCAAATTAAAGGAACCTGGACCGCAGCATGCAAAAATGCCCCGATGACTACCCCATAAGCTACACCCATAATCCCCATCTGTCCGGATAAAAAGAGGATCCCTAAAATTATCCCCAGGTTGTAAAATACCGGTGACAACGAAGGAATAATAAACCTTTGGAAAGATTGAGAAATACCGATAAAAAAAGACCCTAAAACTAAAATAACCTGGCCTAACAGGATGACCCGCGTCAATTCCACTACCTGTTGTTGTCTTGCTGCCGTAAACCCGGGCGCTATAAAGCTGGCAATAATTGGCTGGGCAAAAATATAAATCAGGATTGTTACTAAAATAAATATTGCCAGGGACACATTCAGCACTGCCCTGGCCATCTTAAAAGCATCATCTTTGCCGTTATTCTCTAAATGATCCGTAAAAACAGGGATAAAAGCAATTGATAAAGCGCCCAGGATCACAATCTGAAATATTGAATCCGGCAGCCTGAAGGCGGCCCAAAAAATATCAATCTTTTCAGGCAAAAAGACATGAGCCAACAAGCGGTCCCTGACTAAACCTAACACTTTGGACAGCATCATGGTAGCCATAATAATTGATGCTGCCGATAAAATTGAGGTTTGCCTTGAGTAAAGAAGCGAGAAAAGATTTTTAACCATGTTAATTGAGTTTATACGCTTTCTTGCCAAAACGGTAGTGGCTATGATAACATAGCGGACAGCGTATGCCTATCATCCGGTCAGCAATTAAAAAAGTCCGAAAAGACAAAATCAGGACAGCCCGTAATAAAAAGCGGGAAAATAACCTAAAGTCTTTAATTAAAAAAACCAGGACCAATAAAAGAGCCGGGGATTTACAATCCGTCTTTTCTGCCTTAGATAAAGCTGCCAAAGTTCACCTGATCCACCCGAACAAAGCAGCCAGATTAAAGTCCAGATTATCAAAAGGCGTAAGAGTCTAGTATAATGAAGGCATGCCCAAACTTAAGTCTAATATCACTCTTCATCTCGACTTACTAAAACCTCAAAGTAATCCGGAAAAGCTGCCTGTTAAACTCTTCCGCTGGCTGCTTGCTTCCGGCCGGTATATATTTATATTCGTCGAAGCCTTAGTTTTAATCACCTTTGTTGCCAGGTTTAAATTAGATGCGGATTTAGCCGCCAGAAAAGAGGCTATTGAAGAACAAATCCCGTATATTGAAAGCCTCCGGCCTTATGAAATCTTGATTAGGGAAACCCAACTTAAGCTGGCCACCATGGATAACACCAAAAAGGACTCACTGGACTGGTCCTTAATTTTAAAAAAAATTGCTGGACAGACCCCTCTTAGCATAAAAATTATCAATATTAATATAGAAAAGAACATCGGCACTGCCGCCGTCCACATCACCGGTCAAACCCAAAATACCGGCGATCTAACCAGCTTTACATCAGGGTTAAAAGAAGACAAAGCTTTTAGCGATGTCAATTTAGTCAGCATCGGACTGGACACCGGAGTCATTAAGTTTACCATTGATACTACGGTTAAAATCACTGATTTAGGAGAAAAAACTTCATGAATAACAAGTCTGATTTATACTCCAGATATTTTACCTATATTAAACCAATTGCTAAGCTGCCTATTGTCAGGAATTACGGATCAATCATTTTCACTTTATTGACCGTATCCGTACTGATTTTTTTTGCCGTCAAACCAACTATTGCAACAATCCTCGTATTACAGAAAGAGCTGGCTGACTCGGATGAGGTTTTACAAAAGGTTACCCAAAAAGCCAATAATTTATCACAAGGCAAAAAAAATTACGACAATATGGACCAAAATATTAAGAGTAAAATTGCCGAGGCAATCCCTGATAAGGTCGCTTTAAAATCAGTCATCCAAACTCTGGAACAAATTGCCAAATCGCATGAAGCGTCAGTATCAGCCCTGCAAGTTCAGCCGCTTGTCATAAATACCAAAGTTGAAAACCAAACAAAGTCACTGGCAGAAATTTCTTTTACCTTTAACACCGAGGGTGATTATAAAAATCTAATTGCTCTATTGCAAGATTTGAAAACAAGTAGTAGGTTACTCTCAATCACTGATTTATCCCTATCCAAAACCAATGACGGTATGGCACTAATTATGTCTGTATCGGGAAAGGCTTACTACCTTAAATGACCAGAAAAGAATTACTTATCGCTGCAATATTTACCTTTATCACTATTTTGTCCTGGGTGATTTTTGATATCATCCACGCCCGCTCAGAGGTAGCTATTCCGCAAAAGTTACAAGAAGTCATTGAGCCAATCAGTCCGGATTTTAATACTGCCAGTTTACAATCCACACCATGACAGGCTTTATCAATAAATTTAAAATACCAACACTTTTGGGATTGGGCATAATTTTTTTAGGGATTGCGGCGGGAGTTTATTTAACCTTAAGGGAACAAATCATTCTTTCGCGAGCCGCCCCTGATTTAACACCGCAAAATATTGCCATAACCAATATCACTGAAGATTCCGCCGTAATTTCCTGGCAGACTAACTTGGCGGTTGCTTCCTTTGTTAACTTTGGCCTGAATAGCCCTGATGAACAAACAGTCTTAGAC
>CAZWTE010000077.1:0-4235 GCA_964637465.1 uncultured Gammaproteobacteria bacterium
GAATTCTGGAGGTGTGGCCACTTAGGCCCCTGTACTAACAATAGGGCCATCAGGTAGCAATAATGCAGCTGTACTGGAGTTGCAAGGGAATGCAACGACAGACACGGGCACTGGTGCTGTAGTTTTTAGAAATAGAGCGATTACATCTGGAGAAAATCGCTTAGGAATGATAGTGGTTAATCGAGACGGAGCTAATGACTCTGGTTTCATGACATTTCATACTGAGAATGCTGGCACTACTAGCGAGAAGATGCGCATAACCAAAGACGGTAGCGTCGGCATCGGGACGACTACGCCTGGCAACAAGCTGGATGTAATCAGTGATACTACATTCGGAGGCATCGATACGACTCGTTTCAGTACCGCTGTAGGAGGGGGATTCCTGAGAATTCGGCATGCCAGAGGCACCTTTGGGGCTCCTACCGCGGTTGTCCAAGCCGACGAATCAGGAAAGATCATCTTCGGAGGTTATGATGGCGCAGCTTACAAAGACATGGCGGCCATCGTCGCTGAGGTCGATGGGGTCGTCTCGGCTAATACTGTGCCCACAGCTCTTTCATTCGATACTGGTTCCACCAGCAGAGTAGAGCGTATGAGAATAACAAGCGCCGGCAACGTCGGCATCGGGACGACGAGTCCGGGTCATAAGTTGGATGTGTATGATACGGCCTTTAGACAGTTAGCTCTAAGGGGAGGCAATGGACAAAGTCAGGCACTTTATCTTGGAAGTGTAGCTGATACAGTAGGAACTTTTATAGGTAGTAATTCTTATTATAACACTTCTTTCCAGTATACACCAACATATACTGCAGCATCAGGTATTGAATTTAGACAAACAGGCGATATGGAATTTTACACAGATACCGGCTTAACTTCGGGCGTACTTTATAATCCAACAGAAAGGATGGTAATAACAAACGCCGGCAGCGTCGGCATCGGGACGACGAACCCTCTGGCAACTCTACATGTAGCTGGTACTATCAACGCAACCAATATCAACGCAACCAATCAGATCTGGTTAGGAACTTATTCGGATTCTCAAATAAACTTCAGAGATTTTGATTTCATTGTAAGGGATGAGGCGCGCGCAAGAAGTGTCATTAGAAGAACCTGGGCAAGTTCAGAAGGAGACTTTTTAGAGCTTAGGAATGTGCAGGGCGGTGCTGCGAATCTGGATGATAATATAACTATTTCACAATCGTTGGGAATTATATTTTCAACAGATGGGACTGAGAAGATGAGAATAGAACCAGGCGGCGACGTCGGCATCGGGACGACGGGACCGATTAATAAGCTAGATGTTGAAGGTGGTGCAGTAATAGGTGCGACTTATTCTGGTACAAATACTGCACCAGCAAACGGATTGCTTGTGGAAGGGAATGTAGGGATTGGGAGGACGACGGCGGCATACGACCTAGATGTATTAGGCGTTATAAGAGCGAGTTCTGGGAGCGTAAGGAGTAATATATTCTATGACGAAGACAACACCGCTTACTTTTTAGACCCCGCAACATCAACAACAAGCCTGAATGTCGCAGGCGGGGCGGCGCTTAACGGTACTAAAGGCAGCACAGAGCTCGTGCGTATGACTGGCGGGCGCAGCACTGGTTCTTATAGTACTCTTGTAGTTTTAGGAGGACTTACAACTTGTAGTTGGCCTTCGGGAGGAAATGCTATTCTTGGTTGCGGGGAAACAAACGACTTTTATGCAGGTGGTGCAGGAACAAATTATGGAGCAGCTTCATCAGTAAGGTGGAAGAAGAACATAACCGAAATAAAAAACGCATTAGAGATGGTTAATGGAATTCGTGCAGTATCTTTTGATTGGGATGAGGAGCATGGTGGGAGGCACGATATTGGATTTATTTCTGAGGAGGTTAGGAACTACATACCTGAGATAATTATACCAGACCCAGAAGATGAAAATTATACGATAGGTATGGATTATACTAAGATGACTCCTGTTTTGTTACAAGCAATAAAAGAGCAGCAAGAACAAATAGAGCAGCTCAAAAAAGAGAACGAACAAATAAGGGCAAGGCTGTTGGTTTTGGAAGAGAAGATGAATAGGACAGATATAGCAAAACAACAAAGTCTTTAGAGTGTGCAATTTGTTGTTTTCCATATAGATCAACCAACCTATGCTCTAATTATTTAGTTGGTTGACTATAATTAAAGTTAGCATAAAATACTATTAACAACAATTTTTTTGTTATTTCTATGCTAATATGAAAGAAAAAGGGTTTTTTGTGCTATTTTAAAGTGGACATTATGCCGCAAGGCTTTAAAATCAAGTACTATTGGTTATTTATGGACATAGTAGAAGCTATCTATAAAAGAGGCGTACTAAAGCCTAAAAAAACTTTGAAATTAAAAGATAATACAAAGGTAGTTCTGACTATAGAAGAAAAAAAAGGTGAAGAAACATCTGTATTAGAAACAGATCTAAAGAAGTTATCTTTTTTTGGAATGTGGGAAGATAGGGAAGAAATAAGCGATTCTATAAATTTTATAAATATATTAAGAAATGAGCAAGAAAGAAGATTTTAAAAAATATTTTGAATATTTATTGGACTCAGATATTCTTATAGACTTCTCAAAGGGTATTAGAGAAGCGGCAGATTTTCTTAATGTTGCTAAAGATAAATCTAAAATTTCTATCTTTTCTAGTATTGAACTTATTATTGGGGCGAGAAACCAAAAAGAGCTATCGTCAATAGAAGAATTTTTATCCAAGTTTAATATAGCAGATTTAAATGCTGAAATAGGCAGATTGGCGTATGGACTTATCAGGGAATATAATAAGACTATTGGTTTAAAAATTATTGATGCTATGATAGCTGCTACAGCCGTTAACAACGAATTAATTTTAGTAACAAGAAATACAAGGCACTTTGATAAGATTAGAGAATTAAGGATAAAAGTGCCGTATTAATATATAACAAGGCCGCTAGAAATACTCTTAAAAACCAGCTTTTTTCTTTTTTTATGCAAATCGGGATTGTTGGAAAAGGAGGAGACTGGACAGATATGCGTATAGTTTATAAATAAATATTTCCAGTTAACTATTTAAATCTAAACTCTATGTTAGTGTAAGTGAGCTAATATGGAAGCTACAACTTTAGAGCAGATTCAGGAAGATTTGGGATATATAAAACAGAAAATTACAGCGATGGAAGAAGAGATAAGTCTATTAAAGACTATAGAGCCGGAAGTTAGGGAAGAATATATAGAAAAACTCAAAAGAATTGAAAAACAAAAAGGAAGAGTTTTTCATACCAAGGAAGAGTTTCTAAACTTTCTAAAAAATGAACTATGAATTAAAGCCAGAGCTAGAAAAAATTCTTGGAAAACTCAAGAAGAAAGATTCAGTAGCACACAAAGCCATATTAAATAAGATAGAAGAAATTGCGAATTCTCCTGACCCTGACAGATATAAGCCGTTAAGGTACGGCATGAAAAACAAAAAGAGCGTACACATAGTTAAGTCTTTTGTTCTTGTATTTGAGTACGATAGACAAAGGCAGTTCCTGAGCTTTTTAGATTACGACCATCACGATAATATTTACAAAAAATATAGATAACAATTACTTCATAGGTGCAATACAGGTAGATAGTGTAAATGTAATCGGTGCAGCTGGAGAGCTGAGGATGAATAATCTGGATGGAGGGGATTTTGGTAGTTTCTCAAAAGATTATATGATTTTTGGAAAGAGTAGTGCTTCATACACCTGCACGAATATTTGTGCAGCTCATGGACTTACTTGTTCGCTGGCATATACTACATCAGGAACTGGCGTTGGTTGCACCAGCACTTCTACTACTCTATACTGCTGGTGCTTTTAGTTTTGTTTTTTTGCTTTCAAAACAAACGGCTCCCAAAAGCTCTTTGCTGTATGGATGTTTTGAGAAGAATTAGGGGCTTATTTTTGTGCAAAAGACAGGGACTTAAAACTCCAGTGGACAAGGCAAGAGAGGGTTTATAAACAATAAGTGCCCTATACTTTTGGTGAGTCAAAAAATGTCACAGGCAACAACAAAAACAATACCAAGGAGATTTTGGGAAGATGAAGAGTGGGCGCTGAAAAATCTTGGAAAACTGCAGGAAAAATATACAAATAAATGGATAGCCGTAGTAAATAAAAAGGTAGCTGGTGTTGGAGAAGATGGAGATGCGGCTAGAAAACAAGCTCATAAGAAAACAGGAGTAAAAGAAGTTCCAGTTATTTTTGTGG
>CAZWTE010000078.1:0-4113 GCA_964637465.1 uncultured Gammaproteobacteria bacterium
GAACCAATAACCTGGCCCTTGTAAACATTTAATCCTGGACCGACAAAGAGCGTGCCTCTGCCTTGAGCACCGATTAAAGCATAAAGCTTGGTATTCCCTGATTCATGTACCACCAAAGATCCCTGGGCTCTTTCAAACCTTTGGCCTGAATCAGGCCTGTACTCAAAAAACGAGCTGCTGATAATACCCAAACCTTTGGTGTCTGTAATAAATTGGCTTCTGTAACCGAAGAATTCCTTGGTGGCAACCAGGAACTCCAAAAGCACTACCCCGTTTTCCGTATTCATATCCAAAAGCTCAGCATGCCGCAAACCCATTTTTTGCATGACTGATCCGGATAACTCCTCCGGCACCTCAATCGCGACCTTTTCATAAGGCGTCATTCGCTTACCATTTTCCATCTTCTCGATAACCTGCGGCTTACCAACCTCAAATTCATACCCTTCCCTTCTCAGCCTTTCAATTAAAATTGCTAAATGCAATTCTCCTCTACCACTGACAATTTGATCCCCTGAGGGGCCATCTTCAACTTTTAAAGCTACATCTGCTTCAGTTGCTTTGTATAATCTTTCCCTGATTTGTCTGGCTGTTTTAAACTCTCCTTCAAGTCCGGCAAGAGGCGAGGTATTAACCCCAAAACGCATCCTGACTGTTGATTCTTCTATATCCAAAACAGGCAAAGCAATTGAATTTACAGGATCGGCAATAGTCTCACCAATGGTGATATCCGGGATGCCGGAAAGAGCAAGAATATCTCCGGCATGTGCTTCCTCAATGTCAATCCGCTCCAAACCCTCAAACCCCATTAAGGAGGTCAGCCTGAATTTCTTGACTAGACCATCCCGGTTAATGTGGGCAATTTCCTGCCCGGTTTTTATGGTGCCGCTATAAACCCGGCCGGTGGCAATCCTACCCTTGAAATTATCATAAATAGTGTTGGTAATTAAAATCTGCAGGGGTTTTTCCGTATTTATTTTAGGTGCGGGGATATGTTCCAAAACCGCGTCAAAAACCGGGGCAATATCATCCATCTTGGAAAGGTCCGGCTCCAGTCCTGCTTTACCGTATTTACCGGAAGAATATATAGTCGGGAAATAGGCTGCTTCCTCATCTGCCCCCAATTCCAAAAACAGGTCAAAGGTTTTATTGATGACATAAGTAATCCTGGCATCCGGTTTATCAATTTTGTTGATAACCACAATCACCTTGTGGCCCATTTCTAAGGCTTTTTTCAAAACAAACCTGGTTTGGGGCATTGGCCCTTCTTTGGCATCAATCAAAAGTAAACAACCGTCAGCCATTTTTAAAACCCGTTCCACTTCCCCGCCGAAATCAGCATGACCCGGGGTATCAATAATATTAATCTTGGTATCCTTCCAGTTTACTGAAGCATTTTTGGAGAAAATGGTAATGCCTCTCTCCTTTTCAAGGTCATTGGAATCCATGATTAATTCAGAGGTATCTGTAAATTGCTTGCCAAGTTTGGTTTTGGATTGACGAAGCAAGGCATCTACCAAAGTGGTTTTGCCGTGGTCAACGTGGGCAATAATAGCTACATTTCGAATGTCTGTCATTTTTTAACTACCTGAACCTTTCTTCTGTCATTGCGAGGTCGCCTAAGCGACCGTGGCAATCTTCCACCTAAATCAGTCCATTGATTTGGAAGATTCCTCGCTTTGCTCGGAATGACTATGCCTTGCAACAAAAAAACCGCCTTTCTAGCGGTTAATTAGCAGGAATCTGTATTATACCACTATGAGCTAAAGATAACAAGTTTAGGATTGATCTATAATTTATTCTTGAACCAGAATACCTCGCAGCTTGCTGCGAGGATGAATGGTTCACAGAAGAACTTGCCCGAAGGGATACTCCGCAGTTTACTGCGGAGTAGTTCATTTTCTAAACGGAATAGATAATAAAAGAATTAATAAATCCAAAACTACAGGTGCAAGTAGATAAGTTGAGGCTTGTTTGAAAAAGCTTGCCGCAAATTCCAAACTGAGATTATTTAAATAAATCCAGAAATTTTGCAAGGTAATCGGGCTAAGGAGGTACAAAGCTAATATCGCTACTAGAGTAAGTACTGATACCAAAATTACAAAAAGAATACTCCCCTCAATATCTTTTTTAGAAGAAAACATGGTGTTGCCGATTTGAAATAGCATGTATAAACCTAAGGCGGCTTGCCACCAGGGGGCTTCGCCTATTTTAACCAGTAAAAATATAGAGAAAATTAAGACCATGCCCAAAAGAACCGGGGCTACCCCTACAATCATCCTTCTGAATGGGTCTGTTTGTCCAATTTGCACACTGCCCAGTTTCATCCCATGTTCTTCTATTTCCGGATAAACACTTAATTCCCCTACCGGAACAAGCATGACTCCGGCAAATAACAGATGGGCCAGTTCATGAATTATAGTCCCGGGAAGGAAAATCACAGCCAAAGCATGAACTACAACCCTGTGGCTACGGGTAAATCTATAAATCAGCCTAGCCAAATTATTGATCAATTTTTTGGATAAAAAGAGAAGAAACAACAGTTCAGCAATAAAGAACAGGAAATAAATCATTCTTCATTAAGTATAGCAAAACGAAGGAATTGACCATATTTGATATACTATAGTGTATGCATCGCGGAGGCGTAGAGAGTAAAGTTTTACTTATAAATCCTCCTGCCCCCTTTTTGGCTATACCAAACGCCGCGCCCCATCTTGGGCTTGGATACTTAATTTCCTACTTAAGAGAAAACGGTGTTACGGTTGATTATGCAAATTACGAGACTGCTGACCCGGCAAAAATAGAATTGCCTGAAGGCTATAATTATTACGGCTTTACAGCCACTACTCCTCAATATCACTTTGCAAAAATTCTCAGAGAACAGGCAGCAGAAAGAAGACTGGGAAAAACTGTTATAGGCGGTGCGCATGCCAGCTTAATGCCTCAGGGATGCTTAAAAGACGGGTTTGATTTTGCCGTTAAGGGCTATGGAGAGGACGCTTTACTTTCAATCATACAGGGTAAAAATAAAGGCAAAATCATACAGGGAACGCAGGTTGACGACCTTGACGCGCTTTCACCAGCCTGGGATGAACTTTACAAAAGCGAATACAGTATTTCTTATGGAGAAAAAACAGCTCATGTCTTTAGCGTCAGGGGCTGTCCTTATGGTTGTTATTATTGTTCTGCAGCTGAGGTATACGGAAATGAGGTTGGATTCCGTTCACCTGAGGCAGTTGTACAGGAAATACAAAATTTAATTGATAAATACGGCATAACTAATGTTTACTTTTTCGATCCTACTTTTACTTTAAGGAGAGACAGGACTGTTGAACTTGCCCGGCAGTTGGGAGACTTGGGAATTAACTGGACTTGCCAAACACGGGTAGACAGAATAGATGCTGAGCTTTTGGTAAGGTTAAAACAGGGAGGTTGTGACAGAATCAGCTTTGGTGTGGAAGCAGGTTCAACTGAGGTACACGGCAAACTAGGTAAAGGGACAACAGTAAACCAAAATGAATTGGCTATCAAAATGGCTCATGATGCCGGGCTTAAAGTTAAAACTTACTTGATGGGAGCCTTGCCTGAGGATAACCACAGTACTGCAGAGCAGTTTAAAGAATTTATCATAAAAAATAAACCAGACAGCTGGCTCTTTTCTACCTTTATACCAATTTTAGGAACTGATTATTGGCGGAATCCCCAAAAATACGGCATAGATATTTTATGTAATGACTTCAGAGCATTTTACCCCCTGGGATTAAATGGCAGAGGTCCTGTTAATATCAGAAACAGTTACCTGACCAGAGAACAATTAAAAGGCTTACGCGATGATTTATTGGATTTTTTAAGAAAAGAGATTCCTGATGCGCGTGTGGAAAAAGCAATTGCGGATTTTCCAGAACAAAGAAAAAGAATTGAACCTTATTTTGAAGGGCTTAATTTAGACTTTCTATTTTAATCTCAAGCATAAATTGTTAGAATATACACAAATACTGGGCCGGTAGCTCAACGGTAGAGCAATGGACTCTTAATCCATCGGTTCTGGGTTCAAATCCCAGCCGGCTCACTCTTCGACTCGCACAATATAATTATGCTCGCTCAGAGTAAACTCGA
>CAZWTE010000079.1:0-4022 GCA_964637465.1 uncultured Gammaproteobacteria bacterium
TCCGCTGGACAACCGGGATAAGAATTTTCAGCCCGGGGGATAAAGTATAGGAATAAACCCCCAGAGTCAAAACAACCCCTCTTTCGTATTGGTCAATAATTTTGATCCCTGACAAAAGAAGCAAAACAACAAAAGTTCCAAGAACAATAAAGAGCCAGGATTCCATAAGGTTAACGTATCACCACAAAGACAAATAGTCAAGCCATCTATTAATTTGACATTTTGTCATATATATGCTAAATTGAATATATGCTAGTCAGGACTACTTTACGGTTAAACGAGCACTTGAAAAAAACTGCTGAAAAAAAGGCCTTGCAGGATGATGTGACCTTGCAGGAAATTTTTAACCGGGCTTTGGAAGAATACCTTCAAAAAGACGCGCGTAAAGAGGCTAGAAAAATTGTTTTTAAGACCCGCCATCTTGGAGAACCCTTGGATAATTTAACCCGGGATGATTTTTATCCGGATCCTGATTTAAAATGATTATTGATAGTAATATTTTAATATACGCAATCAATGCCGATTCCCCAAAACACAAAAAAGCACAGAAATTTCTAAAAGAAAACATAGAAAATTTAGAAGTTACCCATCAAAACATTCTGGAAACGATCAGAGTTTTAACTCATCAAAAAATCTCCAAGCCAATGACAATAAATAAGGCTCTGGAGGCAATTGAAGCCATATCAGTTTCCTGCCGCATTATTTCCCCCACACCAACAACTTATTACCTTTGGCTTGAACTGATAAATGAACATAAATTGACAGGCAACCGGATCTTTGATGCATACCTTGCAGCTACCGCCCTAAGCAATGGAATAGACATCATAGCAACAGACAATGTTCCTGACTTTAAAAAATTCAAAGGCCTGAAAATCATCAATCCCTTTTCTTAGATTAAATATTCAGGCATGCCGGCGAGTTATTGACGTATTCTGATCAGTATGATATTCTTACTGGTATGAATTACAGTCAGACGATTGCCAAAATAAGAGGCCGGGGACAACTCACTGTCCCTCAGAATATCAGACAGGCTCTAAATTGGCCTGAAGATGAAGTCATGGTAAAAATCGTGACTACCCAGGACGGATTTAGGGTGGAAAGGTTGCCTATTGCCCATCCGCAGGCCAAACAAAAGAAATTAAGCAAAAAGCAGTGGGATCAAATTTGGAAAGATTTGGAAGAATTCAGTAAGTCAGGCAGACAGGATATTAAATTAACTGAATTTATACGGAAAGACCGGGACACTCGTTCCTAATATGCTTACGTATATTTTGGACACCTCTGTTGTAGTACAGTGGTTCCACCATCCAGAAGAAAAACATGTCAAAGAGGCAAAACAACTCTGGGATGACTTGGAAAAAGGCAAAATAAATGTTATCCTCCCTGACATCTTACCGCTTGAACTCTTGAATGCTTTTATTAAAGGCAAAAAAGCCGCTTATGAAGAGTCTTATTTAAAAGTAGCCGCTCTTTTTAAGATTCCGGTAAAAATTGTTGAAGTAAGTTTGCCTGTTTTAGAAATTACCGCATCTGTTATGAACCAATACGACCTGGCAGCTTATGATGCTTATTTTTTGGCTATTGCCCGATATGAAGGTTGCAAATTAATCAGCGACGACCAAAAGGCCCACGGAAAAATCAAGGACGGAACAGTCGTCATGTTAAAAGATTATTAATATTCAGGCATGCCGCCGGAAGGCATTGGGGCTGGAGGAGCAGGCGGTTCCGGTTTGTCGCTGATTAAAACATTTGTGGTCATTACCATGATGGCAACTGAGGCCGCATTCTGCAGGGCAGACCTAGTCACCTTAACCGGATCAATAATTCCGGCTTTGACCAAATCTTTAATTAACCCGTCCATCACATCAATCCCCATATTGCCGGTAGCTTCCGTTACTTTTGATAAGGCAATCCCGTCATCCAGGCCGGCATTTTTAACCAGCAACCTGAAAGGTTGTTCTAAAGCTTTTTTGACAATCTCTATGCCAATCTTCTCCTCTTGTCCTTCAACGACTACTCCATCCAAAGCTTTCCCCGCCCGAAGCAACGCTACTTCTCCACCAGGGACAATTCCTTCTTCGATAGCCGCTTTGGTGGCTGCCACCGCGTCAATCACCCGTTCTTTTTTCTCTTTAAGCTCTACTTTAGTGGCTGCTCCGACATTAATTACCGCTACCCCGCCGGTCAGTTTAGCCAGCCTTTCCTGCAGTTTTTCCTTATCAAATTCAGAATCAGAAGCAGCCAGCTCTTTTTTAATTTGAGCAATCCTGGCTTCAATTTTACCTTTAGCGCCTTTACCGTCTACTATTAAGGTATTTTCTTTATCTGAGGTAACCCGGCCGGCCCTGCCTAAATCAGTAATTTCCACTGACTCAAACTTCTTGCCGGTGTCTTCGGAAATGACTGTGCCGCCGGTTAAAATGGCAATGTCTTCCAGCATTTCTTTTCTCCTGTCACCAAAACCAGGGGCTTTAACTGCCAAAACATTAAAAGTCCCCCGCAGTTTATTAACTACCAACAGGGCTAATGCTTCACCTTCCACTTCATCGGCAATAATCACTAAACTCTTGGAAACCTGGACAAATTTTTCCAAAAACGGCACCAAATCCGCGGCAGCGGAAATCTTTTTATCGGTAATTAAAATATAGGGATCTTCAATGGAGGATTCCATTTTATCAGTGTCAGTTACAAAATATGGAGAAACATAACCTTTATCAAATTCCATGCCTTCTTTGTAATCCACGCTCATTTCCATAGTCTTACCTTCTTCGACAGTTACCACCCCGTCCTTGCCCACCTTTTGCAGGGATTCGGCAATCAGGTTACCAATCTGGGAATCTGCGGCAGAAATGGTGGCCACTTGCGCCACTTCTTCTTGCGAGGCAATTTTCTTGCTCATTTTTTGTAAGTTTTCTACCAAAGTTACAACTGCTTTTTCAATGCCTTTTTTCAAAATCATCGGGTTGGAACCGGCCTGGATATTTTTTAAGCCTTCGGCCACTATGGCTTTTGCTAAAATGGTGGCAGTAGTGGTGCCGTCCCCGGCCACATCAGCGGTTTTAGAAGCTGCCTCTTTTAACAGCTGGGCTCCCATGTTTTCAAACGGGTCTTCCAGTTCGATTTCTTTAGCTACAGTTACCCCGTCATGAACCACATTCGGGGCTCCCCACTTTTTATCTAAAGCCACATTGCGGCCTTTAGGGCCCAAGGTTGTTGCCACAGCCTCAGTTAAGGTATTAATACCTTTAAGTAATGCTTCCCGTGCAGAACTGTCAAATTTCAAAATTTTTGCCATGTTTTCATTCTAGGGGAAAGCGTAAAGCGTTAAGGGTAAAGTTATTTAAAACTTCCCCCTTTCCGCTTACTCCTTCACCCTTACTCAAGTATTGCCATCAGGTCATCAAACTTGACTAACTTGAGTTCACGACCGTCAACTTTAATTTCATCCCCGCCCCATTTTTTATAAACTACTTTATCTCCGACTTTAACCGGGCATTTAACAGTCTTGCCTTCTATGACAGCATCATCCCCGCAAGCAATGACTTTCCCCTGGGCTGGTTTTTCCTGGGCTGATTCCGGGAGAATAATACCTGAAGCGGTTTTGCTTTCTGCTTCCGAGGGTTCAACCAGCACATAACCCATGAGGGGTTTTATTGAAACTTTAGCGCTTATATTTTTTTGTTTTGCCATATGAAATTTTTTTAAGAGGGCAGAACTAGAAATGTGTTATACCAAAAGTTAGCACTACTTGTCAAGGGGTGCCAATTTTAGCCGCCGCCTGTATTCAAATAAAACTCTTTCACGACAATCGTCGGGGTGGAAATATAAGGCACCTTCTTCAATCCGCTCCAAACCGGTGGGTTTTTTCATAATAGATAATTGAAATTTCTTAGCTAAATTCTCGATTCCCGTCATTGCGAGCGAACATAGCGAGCGCGGCAATCCCTCAATTCGATGCGGAAGATTGCTTCGTCGTCCACAACCTAAAGTCGGGACTCCTCGCAATGACGTATCGTTCATTA
>CAZWTE010000080.1:0-3975 GCA_964637465.1 uncultured Gammaproteobacteria bacterium
CCAAGAGGAAGGACTACGCTTCCTAACAGAAGAAAAGCAAACGCCGGAATATTGTGCGGCCTTACTGGCATTAAAGTTTGAACACCCGGGTCACTTTGAAAGGGGTACCAAAAAGGAAATAGCAGAAATTAGCAGCTTTGCACTAGCGCAAGGTGAAGCAATCGATCGCAGAATAGGTTTAGGTAGAAATCTGGGAAGAATTAATAGGTGGCTTGCGTTATATCAAAGACATGTAGATTTAACTACTTTAATGACCACTTTCCAGTCCGTTTCAGAGAGACTCAATAATGATGATGCACCCCACAATTCAAAACACGTCTTGAATCTATTTGTTTTTGGAGGAAGATGGAGTTTAAGATCATTACATGCAAGGCAGGCCGATGAGTTAGGTACAACTGGGTTAAGCGAAAATATTCAACGAGCGATGGCGCTTCGCAAATTTATTGATATTGGTTCTATAAACGTAAAGGTAGATGGAGTTTCCCTTAATAGTTTTGTAAAAGAAGATTTTAGGAGTAAGAAAGCTGGTTCACAGAAAATAATAAAGTATTTAAAGTTCTTTATGGCTGTTGGTGCTAGTGCTGAAGAAGCTAACGAAGAAGAACTTCAAAGGCAAAATACCAGTGATTTGATCCAGGCGTATCCATATTCACAAAGGAACGTAATAAGAGAAGCTTCTAATTTGGCTCGGGCTTTTTATGTCTTCCGTATTGTTGAACCGCGCCGTTTTCAAGAAAAATTCTCTGCTTCTCAATTTCCTCCTTCACTATTTGAAGAAATTAAGGGAGTTACAAAGGCGGTAATTGATTGTCAACAGCAGTTTATTGATTTTTCTGATAAGCTGCATGAGTTAGTTTTCAATCCCAAAGCTGAAGGTTCAGCTGAAGCCAGAAATTTAATCTTGGGTTATCTTGATGATAGTAAGCCATTTTCTAACCATTATTTATTGAGTTTAATGGGTGTAATAACTGCTCCGTCTTTAGTTTCCACTTATCGTAAGAGCGTAGATTTGATGGAGGGAGATAATGATCCGGTTTTTTACGAACTGATAGCGGCAAAGATAAAGGAAATGGCGGAACGCTATAAAAGTCTTGATATAGCTACCGCAGATGATTTGGATTCGATTATTACCCCTAGAGAGATTACTAATAAACCTGAACAGGTTACTGCTGATTTAGTACACACTATTACGAAATTAGATAAGAATCCTAACTGGCGAGATATTAACATCACTGAAATGGAAATACCTTGGGAAAGAATTGGAATCAGGAAACCCGGTACTATCAAACTCGAATATCCAAATGGTAGCCTAATGGATTTCAGTTTAGATTTAGGTTATCAAAATGAATATGGTGAATCGTTAAGTATCTCTTTACAAGTTGATTTAAGTAAAAAAACTTTTGACTGGTCTATTTTGGAAGCTCCAGAAAAATGCCCGGATCTTCAAACAAGATTCTTAGAAGTAACCAATGCAATATTTAGCGAAATTTATTTCCAGCTAAATCCTCAGGAAAGAAAAGCTCAAGAAATTATATTTGCCCCGGCTGCAGCTAAACCGAAACCAGTTAGGCCGGTGCGTTTTGAAGGACCAACCAAAGTAAAAGCTCAGGGAGTGCCTACCCCATTGAAATTAGCATTACTCGATGATCCGGCTGAATATAAAGTCAAAGATCAAATATTAGTTCCTGATAATGACTCTGTTACACAGATGCTTAGAGGGGTTCCTGTTGACCAACAGAAAATGATTATTAGGAGAATTACTGAGTTTAATGGTTTAGGTAGAGGTAAATTCAAAAAATTGGATAACTCGGGGCCTAATGGAGGAAGACAATACAGCCTCAGAATGGGTCGTTATAGAGTTTTGTTACTCGAACAAGATTTTAGCCAGGGTGCTAGAACCTATACAGTCAGAGATATTGGACACAGAAGTGAAATATATGACGAGGTGGATAATTAATTTATCCCCACATGCCGAGCTTCTTCTTTTTGGCTTCTTCCTGAAGTTTTAATAACTCATCCTGGTAAATAAATGGTTTCTTGTGCTGGTATACAACTACTTGAGCCATGCCGGGTTTGATTAGTTTGATATATAAGCGATACCTTGTATTTTAGTGATAGGGAGAATAAGATAAAAACATGGATGAAGATAAACTAAAAAGTATAGTGGAATCAGCTATCAAACCTGTTCTGGATCAACTTAATGATCCTGAAACAGGATTAAGAAGACTAAATGACAGAGTTGATTCTAATACAGCGGCTATAGTGGAGCTTGAAAGTACAATCAAAGGCTATGCTGATTCATACCAGGCAAATGTACTAAAATTACAGTTTACTCCTCCATCTGATTTTTAATACTCACAAGTCTGTAACTTTATTTTCTAAGGGAGTACCCTTGATGTGCGGTAATATATCTTCCAGTAAATTTTCTGAAACTGTAATTAGTTTTGTCATGTCTTTAACCTAACATAATATGTTGTGATTGCTCAAGTTATAAAGTTTTATAGTGAAATTTTCTACTAAACGTGGTACAATCTGAAAAACTCTGGCAGCCCGCTTCGCCAAAGCGTCAGCGAGGCGAGTCTGTGTAACAGTACGTCAGGAGCTCCAGAGGGGGGTAAACCAGAATCGTCTTTAGGTTTAGTGAATACACAAGGTTGTATATTGGTGTACAAAAGAAGATATTTGGGTAAGTGTTGAAACTCCTGTATAGCTTGTGATTTAAAATTGGAAGAGTGGGCTGCCGTCAATAATTGGGTATTTTGGAATTGCTCCTTCTTTAGGAGAAAAGGCATTAAAATCTTCCCTCCTTGCACTCCATGCTATTTTCTCAACTTCATCAGGAGTGTAATTAGGAAATTCTTCTCCGGGTAAATCATGTCCTAAAATTCTTAACATAATTTCCGTTAATCTTCGGCCGGCAACAGATGGATAATCTCCGTTGAATGGTACGAATACTCCTCCGAGTTCCCTGGACCTGATTTCTTCTTCAGAAAAGGGAGCGTAATCCTTATAAGTTGGATTAGAAAAACCATAACCGAAAATAATTTTATAAGCAAAAGTCGGAATTGCATTACGAGCGAAGCGGTATTCCAGGATTCCTTGTGGTAAGTGATCAATATGATGTAGCTCAGCTGCTCTTGGAGTAGCAATAATGAATACAGCCAAAGGGCATGTTAACCGGTCAAGTTCTTTTGCAAGGTCAGAAGACATAGGCTTGAAAGCTTCTCTATTTTTTACTTCATCCGCGTCAGGCACATAAAATTCAGCATATAATTTGCTTCTTAATGGTGAGCAATTAACTTCCATCATAAAGGCCTCATAATCCGAGTTATCATACATTTTTTTACCAAACCATGCAGTTACTACACCAATTTTATGTTTTAAAATTGGAGCTCTGTTTTGTAGAGCGCTCTTCGATTGTTCATATACGGCTAACTGTTTACCGTAATTTGCGAGTTCATTTCCCATTTGAGGAATAATAGCATAGTTATGGGCTTTTTTCCACTATACAGGGCAAACCCCATAACTAGCGACATTTTGCTGTACCTTCCTTTGGCTGGAGCACCATCATTTTCATTTATCCTTTCATACTCAATAGCCATCTTAAGGTATACTTTTAATAAGATGGAACAAAAGAAAAGGTATAAAGTTGCGCAGACAGCATATCAATTAACATGTTGGAAAATATTTTTCTCATAAATAAAATCAGCAATTTGTTTACTAATAAACACAATCCCTGTGGGTGACGGGTGGATATAATCAGTGGTATTAATATAATCCGGATTTCCGTCCCCGTTTTCCATTAAGGATTTTTCAAAAATATTAATAACCGGGATATTGTGGTCATTGGCATATTTAATATGGTTTTTAATATAGGCAATTCTTTCTTTAACCCACTCCCCTCTTTTTTCAGTTGAAAGATCAACTTGGTTTAGAGCAAAAATTTTACTGTTTGGGGAAATGGTGGCCACAAAG
>CAZWTE010000081.1:0-3804 GCA_964637465.1 uncultured Gammaproteobacteria bacterium
CAGGTCATTTTCAGATTTTATCCGTTTTGGACTTGAAGGGAGTAATATCAAAATTCTTGGGGACAAAAATAAAAAAAGGGCAATGCTTTATGTAAAAGACTCTGCAATAATGTTTCTAAAACTTTTATTGTCCAAAAAAAACGGGCAAATTTATAATATTGGCAATGATAAAAATATTGTGTCAATTGGCGAATTTGCTGAAACTATCTGTGATACGTTTAATAATGGATTAAAAACCAAAATGAACCCCTCCCCGCTGCAAGCAGCGGGGTATCCCGCAAGCGGGACAAGTTCTTGTCGAACCATTCATCCCCGCAGCAGAGCTGCGAGGTATTCTGGTTCAACAATAAAAGTTGTTTACGGCAAAAAAAGTTTCGGATATTTTAAAGGCGCAGTTGATATTATAAAACCTGATATTACTAAATTTACCAGTGATTTTCACTATAAACCTACCACCAGCATTAAAGAGGCTGTTTCACGGACAGTTAACCATTATTTAAGTCTTAAAAATTATGGCAAATAATTCTTTGGATAATTTAAAAAACGTTGCTAAGTCGGTTAGGAAAAATATTATTGAAATGAGCCTCCGGGCTAGGAGTGCTCACATGGGAGGATCTCTTTCCTGCGTAGAAATTCTGGTTGCGCTTTACTTTAAAATCATGCGTGTTTTTCCCAAAGATGCGGAAAATCCCAAAAGAGACCGTTTAATCTTCAGTAAAGCGCATGCTGCGAAAGCTCTTTATGCAGTCCTGCAAAGGAGGGGATTTTTTTCTAAAGAAAAGCTTTTAGGCTATGAATCAGACGGCGGAAGTCTGCCGGGTCACAGCACCCGACATTGCGTCCCCGGAATTGAAGTATCAGCCGGATCTTTAGGACACGGTTTGTCAATGGCAGCCGGCATAGCTTATACCGGCAAACTTGATAAAAAGAACTTCAGGGTTTTTGCTATTCTTTCGGACGGCGAATGTGATGAGGGCTCAACCTGGGAGGCAGTATTATTTTCTGCCCACCATCAGCTTGATAATCTGGTGGCCGTTGTGGATTACAACAAGCTCCAATGTTTTGGTTATACCAAAGATGTGTTGGATCTGGAACCTTTTTCGGCAAAATGGAAAAGCTTTGGTTGGGAAGTTCGTAAAATCAACGGCCATAATTTTAAACAAATTATAAAAACACTATCTAATCTGCCATTTAAAAAAGGCAGGCCATCGGTGATCATAGCGGATACCATAAAAGGCTTTGGCGGACCGGTTAAATATGTCAACCAAATAACATCTCAATACAAACCGCCGACAGAAACAGAAGCCAAAGAAGCTATCAGGACGCTGAAGAAACTATGAGAACTGCTTTTTTTAAAACATTATTTTCACTTGCTCAAAGAAACCGCAATATTATGCTTTTGACCGGTGATTTGGGTTTTTCCGTGTTTGAGGAATTTATGGAAAAATTACCAAGTCAATTTCTCAATATGGGTGTGTCTGAACAAAATATGACCGGGGCGGCAGCAGGAATGGCCACCGAAGGAAAAATTCCTTTGATTTATTCCATTGTCCCCTTTACCACCATGCGGAATTTTGAACAAATCCGCAATGATATTTGTTATCAAAACCTCAATGTCAAAATTGTGGGAGTGGGGGCGGGGTTTTCTTACGGCCCTTATGGCCATACCCACCATGGTTTGGAGGATATTGGAATCCTGCGGACACTCTCTAATTTGGTGATCTTAGCGCCGGGGGACCCAATAGAGACTGCACTTGCCACCAAAGCAATGTTTGCCTACAAAGGCCCTGTTTATTTAAGATTAGGCAAAACAGGTGAGCCGCAAATTCATAAAGGCAAAGTTTCTTTTAAAATCAGCAGAGGGATCCTGATTGAGGACGGGAAAGATTTAACAATCATTGGCACCTCAACCCTGTTAAACAGTGCTCGTGAGACAGCAAATAATTTAAAGGCAAAGGGGTTATCAGTCCGGTTGATCAGCATGCCGACAGTTAAACCTCTTGATCAAGATATTATTTTGCAATCTACCGAAAAAACAAAAGCCATATTTACCATTGAAGAGCATTCCATTATCGGAGGTCTGGGCAGCGCTGTGGCGGAAGTGTTGGCAGAAAATTCCTCAAATGTTATTTTTAAACGGATCGGGGTACCTGATGCTTTCACTAAAGTCATCGGCTATCAGGAATACATGAGAAAAGCTAATAAATTAGCAGTAGAAGATATCACAAAAACAATCCTCAGAAACTATCAGCAATAATTATATATTAAGCGGAGAAAAAACGGATAAACCTCCATCAACTCTAACTTCCGCGCCAGTCATATAGCTTGCCCTACCTGAAGCTATAAAAGTTATTACCTCAGCAATCTCCTGCGGATTTCCCCATCTATTCAGCGGAATTCTTTTTGCAACATTAGCCCTTTGTTCTTTAATATATTTGACTGTTAGGCCGGTAGGATAAATAGCCCCGGGAGCAACCGCATTGCACCTGATGCCATATGGTGCCCATTCGACTGCCGCAACTCTCATTAACCCCACTAAGCCATGCTTGGAAACATCATATGAAGCATTATTTTTAAATGCTTGCCCTGTGTGTATGGCTCTTCAGGATTAACGCCCGCATTATTGACTAAAATATCTACTCTGCCAATTTTAGTTTCAATATCCCCTAAAGCCTGTTCTATACTTTCCTTACTCCTGACATCTACCAGATATGAATATAGACTTTCCTCGGGGAGCATTGGCATACAGTCAAACACTGCCACCCGTGCGCCTTCTCTTAAAAATACCTCTGCAGTAGCTCTGCCTATTCCGGAAGCTCCTCCTGTAATTACTGCTATTCTAGCATCTAAAAGCTTTTCCATATACAACCTAAGTAAGCTAACAAATCTGAAGAGATTATTCAAGCGTTCCATGCGCATACTCATCTCAAATAGATAACCCTCGCATAATTCTCAATCATTCGGATATTTTATCATTTTTTTGTATAATAATCATTATGAATGAAAGAAAACGGTTTACCCCCGACTATCCTGTAGCAGCCTGGCGAACCAGAGACCGGATAGATAACGTACCTATACCTTCCCAAGAAATACTCAATCACACTTTAGAACAACAAACGTTAGATTTTAACAATCTTGCCTTGCACGTTGTAACAACTTTGGTTGTTGCAGATACTATTATTACGGCGATTAATGAGCGCAATAAAGAACTCATTCCTGAAAATAGACTGGTGATAGACCGTGATACAACTTTGGAAACTATGGTAGCCTATCATGCCTCCCGCCCTTTGGCGGAAGCAGGAGTAAAAGGAAAATCAACAGAATTTATCAATCAATACATGAAAACCCATCAGGATACGGAACTGGCTGAACTGATCGCTATTGAGAAACATTTTCCTCTCTCCATCATTAAATCAATAGAAGAATATACCAAAGCCCGCGGTTACCCGGACAAAACTATTGGACCGGATAATCCCCAAAGACCCGGGACAATTGATTGGGGTGTTGCAATTACGCAGATCGCTTCCTGGTCAGTAACCGGCACTATTATCCCGATGGATAAACGTTTTGAAGATTTAATAGCAAGACATGCAAATGTCCCTGACAGTCCTAAAAAGACTACCAAAAAAGAATGGTTAAGTTTGCAAAAATGGGGAAAAGCAAGATTGAAGGAGCTTTGTGAGTTTTTAGGGGTTGAACAATCGAATTTCTGTGAGTGGTTAAGATCACGCATACAATCAAATTATCCTGCAGAAAAAGCCAGGCAAGAATCTGATGATCTTATTCGCGAACTTTTTCAAAGAG
>CAZWTE010000082.1:0-3654 GCA_964637465.1 uncultured Gammaproteobacteria bacterium
GCTCCTACTAAAGCAGCTAAGGCGCTGAATATATTTATCAACAGCACCCCCTTACGGGATAATCCCTTGTTAATCAGTAAACCAAAATCGCCTATTTCCTGGGGAATTTCATGCACCGCCACCGCCAAAGCGGTGACAATGCCCAAAGGAATACTGATTAGAAAAGTTGCTGCCATAGCCACTCCGTCTATAAAATTATGGATCGTATCCCCAATCACAATCAGCGGCACTACAGCATGCTTATCCTGGGGGTGGGTACCCTGATCATGGTGATGAATAAACCGCTCAAGCAGAAAAAACACCAAAATGCCTACCAGAACCCAAAGAAAAATATTCACTTCTTCCCCTCCGGCTTCGGCAGCTTCAGGAAGAAGATCAAAAAAAGCTGTGCCGAGTAATGTACCGGCTGCAAAAGAAGACAACAAATGGGAAACTTTTAAGGCAAAGGCTTTTTTAACCAACAACAAAACTCCGCCTACCAAAGACACAACGCTACCGATTAAGGTAAACAGAAGAATGTACCAAAAGATATCCATGTTATATACCCAGGGCGGTTTTGACTGTTGGCTCCATTTCAGTATAGTTATAGGCACCGGAGAAATTGGTAGTATTAAAATAAAATCCTGGTGTGCCGGAAAATCCCAAGGATTGAGCCAGCGGGATATCCTCCTGCAAACGGTTATCATATTTACCACTATCCAAACAGGCTTTCATGGCTGCTGAATCAAAAACCGGAGCGAGGAAGTCTGCTAGCTCCCCTGATTTAGCTTTGTCGTTTTTGATTGTATTATTCAAAAGATCATACGCTTTTGCGCCCATTAACAAATCATGCACCTCCCAAAACTTGCCTTTTTCAAAAGCGCAATACATGGCTTTGGTTCCCATTTCCCCGTTGCCGTGACCCGGGGTATAAAGCCAGGCAAAAGCGGCTTTTCCTTCTTTGACTAATTTTTGTATTTCCGGTACCGGTGCCACATAACTGCCACCGTCTGAGACTAAGGTAAAACGGGAACCGGCTTGTTTATTTAATTCCGGATTTTTGCCGGCGGCAATATGGCAATAAGGACAGGACGGATCAGCCACTTCAATTGCAATCAGTTTTTTATTGGTATCACCAAACTTAATTTGGCTTTTATTAAAAACCTCTTTAACTGAATCTAAAGTAATTGTTGGTTGCGGCGGCACTTGCTGGGCTGCTTGTACAGGCTGCTCAGTATTTTGCTTGGCAGTTGAATTTTTAGGACCAATTTTAATAATCCCTCCGCTGATTAAAATGGAAACGGAAACAATCAAAGAACCAATAATAATGGCATTAGGGATACTTAAAAAAGATTGCGGCTTTTCCATTGTTTAAAGTTTATCAGTTAAATTGGTTTTGGGCAACCTCTAAACCTTGTTCCAAAAGCAGATTAATCGCCTTCACCGCCTGCTCAATCACTTTTTCAACCTGTGGTTTTTCAGCTTTAGCAAAGGGCTTTAAAACAAATCGGTCCGGAGCACCAACGGCCGGTCCAATACCAACTCTGATCCTGATAAACTGATCCGTTCCAAAGGTTTCTATTATAGATTCCACTCCGTGATGCCCGGCTGCTGACCCGCCTTTTTTTACCTGGATTCTTCCCAGAGGCAAGTCCAGTTCATCATGGATAACAATTAAATCAGTAGCTGGTAGTTGGTAGTAAGCAGTAAGGGATTTAATTGCCAAACCAGAGTTATTCATAAAAGTCTGTGGTTTTACAAAAATCAGACCATTTGTTTTGGCTATTAAAGACTTAAATTTTTTGCTTTCTTCCCATGGTACATGATACTTACTACTTGCTACATACTCATCCACCACCATAAAACCTAAATTATGCCTGACTTGGACATATTCTTTCCCGGGATTTCCTAAACCGACAATTAATTTCATCTTATGAAATAGCTATCATACAAAAAAGCAGTCTGACGACTGAAGACTGAAATCTGACTACTATTTTAGTGCCTCCAGAATCTCATCATGTATTAACCCATTCGAAGCGACAATATTTAACCTCTCTTTAGTCCATTCCGGCTCTTTGCCGTCAAAACCAGTCACTTTTCCTCCTGCTTCTCTTACAATTACCGCTCCGGCCGCAAAGTCCCAGGGATAGGCTTGGGCTATATATAAATCCAACTTTTGTTGTCTTTTTTGTCTGTGACCAACACCAAGCACACCAGCTGTCTCTTTTAAATCTTGTTTGCTACTGACATGAATCTTTTCTCCGAACTTATTTGAATATCCTTGGATTACTTTGCCTGCTTCAATAACAGCTTGTTTTGCAACTTTTAAAAATTGATCATCCATGGAGATATTGTATCACTCAAACAACCCTAATTGCGGTACTGCTATTTGTTCCTCTTTTTTGTGACCCCAAATCTTAACTACTCCATATACCCCATCATAGCCCGGATCTATTACCAAATCACCTTTTCTGACTTTTTCTACTCCCTCAGCCACTTTTGAACCAGATACTTTGGCAATTTCTTCTATTGGCACTTTAGTTAAAATCTTCAATTCTGACCCTAAAATGCTTGTTAACTTTTTGTATTCATTTAAAACTTTTTGGGTTGTCGGGGCAGTCTCAAAAGCTTCTGCAATAATTTGCAAAAGCGGCACCAGCATCTTGTAGCCCGGCCGGTTAAAGTGCCTGCTTTTCACCATCCCATTCTCCCTTACCACCCCTAACTCCCCAACACTTCTGTCAGCCAGAGCTTCTACCCGTTCCATCACTCCTATTGTTAAGTTCCGACCACAAACCGGGCACTTTGCCCCTTTTACTCTAGTATCCTCAGGCGCATACTTTACATTACAATTGCGGTGGCCGGTATAATGATACTTCCCTTCTTCCGGGTAAAACTCAATTGTCCCGGCAATCTTTTGTTCCTTTATATCCCTGAATAACCCCGGGTATCCGGCGCTTAAATCACCTGCAAAAACTGTTGATTCTCTGCCTAAATTAGGTAACGAATGAGCATCAGAATTTGAAATAATTGACCGGTTATCCAATTCTTTAATCCGCCAGTTCATGGCCGGATCCGAGCTGAGCCCGGTTTCTATGGCGTAAATATACTCAGTTAAATCTTCAAAGCAATCCCGCAAGCTATCATAACCTGACTGTGATCCAAACACCCCAAACCAGGGAGTCCAAATATGACTAGGCATAAAGATAGTATTTTTATCTATCTCCAGGCACATCCGGAGCAAATCCTTAGAGGAAATCCCCACAATCGGCCGGCCGTCTGAAGAAAGATTAGCTTTTTTGACCAGTAAGGCTTTCTGCAGCTTCTCCGCTGCCTCAAATGAAGGAAAAATCATCACATTATGAACCCTTCTGACCGCGCCTTTGTGTGAATAAATGGAAGCTACTTCAACCGTTAAAAGAAACTTAACTGCCGGTTCTTTGTCGTTGATTAAAAAACCAGCGCCATCCTCCTTCAATAAAGCCTTCAGCTCATTAAGCCATAAAGGATGCAAACAATCCCCTGTTCCCAACACATCAATCCCCTTGAGCTTTGCCCACATGGTTAAATTAGGCACATTTAATTGTTGCGAACAAGCCCGGGAAAACCTGGAGTGAATATGCAAATCAGCAACATAACTCATGGGGCTATTTTAGCATACCTTGCCTCTTGTCC
>CAZWTE010000083.1:0-3628 GCA_964637465.1 uncultured Gammaproteobacteria bacterium
GTCAGAACTTTCAAAAAAAGGAGAATTAATAGATGACGTAGATATTATGATCGCAAGTGTTGCGATAAAATATAATGAAATATTAATTACAAGAAATGTAAAGCACTTTCAAAGAATTTCTAAATTAAAAATAGAAACTTATATATAAAGATACACAAAAAAACCCACTCAAAACCTTTTTAATCCCTCCCTGCAAACTCTGCCATGGCAACGAGCCTAAAAAACATCGGCTATATACTAGTAGGTTTCTCCCTAGTCCTAATTATCTTCCTTATCTTCATCAAGGCAGACAGCGACAAAAAAGGAGAATTTCTCTGCACAGAATTTAGCGAGCAGGGCCTGGATATGCGGCAGTGTCCTGCGCATACAAGCAACATCTCCTGGATAATAACCTCAGCCTTTGGAGTTGCCTTTTTCATCTTCGGCCTTGGCGCATACCTAATCTTCATCCCAAAAATCAATCCAGAGGGACTAAAAAAAGAATTCAAGCAAATAGACCAATCCCGCCTTGACGAGGAAGAAAGAAAAATATACGAGCTTATAAAAAATAAAGGCGGCTCAATTTACCAGACAGACCTAATAAAAGAATCCAATTTCACAAAAGTAAAAGTCTCCCGCCTTTTAGACCGCTTAGAAGCAAAAGACATCCTGGAAAGAAAAAGACGAGGCATGACAAATATAGTTGTTCTAAAGTGATAATTTTATTTCCTTCTAATTCTACTTAACCTATCTGCCCAGTTTTCTGGAAATCTTTTAAGTTATCTAACATGGTTTTAGTTGTTCTAGTTTTAAGAACGAAAGTGGCGGTTTTTACCATGTTATCACTTACAAAGAGCGAAAGTTTTATAAATGCCTCTCTTTTCAGCATATAAATTATAGGCGATATAAAATGACACTAATATTATCAGGACAAACTGAAAGATTACCAGTACCACATAGAGAATTTTATGGTCAACCAAAAGTTCAAATGCCTCTTTTAGTGAGTGGAAAAGGCGAACAAGGCGGCAATGTTATTGACGTTCCTCGTGCTCCTGCTTCATTTGCATATGTTCTTGGACGAAGAATGGAAGCTCCAACTGATGTTAGAGAAGCATGGCAAAAGCATTATTTCTTTACCGGAGATGGCTCTACCGTAGGTACAAAAGGAGATCATTTGATTGTTCTTGATTCCCAGCATCTGCGTGAACTTACCGCAGAAAGTGAATTATATCTAGGTGCATTGGTTCTCTCTGCTGAAGCTTGGAATGAGCTAAAAGCACAGAAAGACACGGTTTTATACTTGACCGCAGAAGAAGTGAAGGAAGCGCATGCTCAAGGATATGTTAAAAAGGACGGAGTATGGACTCCTGCTAACAGAACCGTGGACAAAGTATGGGATACGCTTAGCAGAGGGCGAGATCTTACTTCCTATGTCCAGTTAGTAAGCGAAAGTTCTCCGCGTCGTGACCGCCTGTTGAATGTTTATTTTAACCAAACGACAAAAGATGGCAAGCCAACAATGCAGTCTTGGATTGCCCAGGGGATCGACGACTATTCCAATGCGTATGGCAACAACCTCCTCGACGGCAGGGACGGGCGTCTGGTCGGGGTAGCGCCGGAGGCGCACTTCGGCGCGCGCGAAAGAGCACTTGAGGCAAGAGTACAGTCGGCTCTTGAAGCTGGAAAGGCGTTTGAGTTTAACGGCAGAGTGTATGCACCAGTAAGCGGCGTTTCACCCAAATAGATTTTTTCCCCCATGTTGTTTTAAAATAATTATCGCTTTTCGCCCACGCTAAGTATTACAAAAAGGCCAATTCTTTTTTGAGTAACAACATCTAAACCTGCTCCTTCAAACAATTCTCTAAATTCATTAAGGGAGTATATTTTGTTATGACCGGGTTCTATTTTTCTAGATAGCCAATGAATAAAAGAAATATAAAAATTTACATCAGAGATATATAGCAGGCCTCCCTTTTTTAAAACTCTCGTCATTTCTTTTACAGCTTTTTTAGGATTAGAAAAATGATGAAATGCCTCTGTATTAATAACAAAATCAAAGTAGTTGGAAGGAAAAGGAATATCCTCAACAGATGCCACAATTAATTTTGCCTTACTACCGAGCTTTTTTTCCGCCCTCTTAATCATTTCGGGAGATATATCAATCCCTGCCAATATTTTTGTACCGGCCTCGGAAAGAATTCTAAGGACGTTTCCAGTAGCGCAACCAACATCAAGAATTCTAGATTTAGAACTAAAAGGTATTTGTCTTAAGACCTTCTTCTGTAAATGAAAAAGCCAGCGTGAAATAGGGTCTTTGTCATAAATCTTTGCCCACAGATTAAAGAACCTTATATTGGCCAGCCTTAAGCAATCTTTTGACATGAAAATAAGCATCATATTGATTTAAATCCCTTTCCCAAAACAATTTTATAGCCAAATTGAAACTAGTTTCACCACTATTTATATGAGCTGTTTCTATTTCTAGTACCTATTAGAAAACACCAGGAGGACAAAATATGAAACAACATAAAGAACACATACAGCCATATGAAAACACAAGTCCAGAACAACAAACAGAAACCAACACAGAAAACAAATGGACAGCAGGATTACTAATAGTTGTACTATTAATTACAGCCTTTAATGCATTTCAAATAGTACAACTAAAGGAGATTAAAAGCGTAAATGTAATACAAACCGCACAGATTCAAAGCCAAGCACAAGCCCAAAGCCCACTACTGACAATAGATATACTGCCAAAGGCAATCCCGCAAATATACGGAAGCGAGCTTGGAGTAAGTTTTGACGATGTCTCAGCATCAAATCCGCAAAAAGCAGATGCAACAATAAAAAAGCTTGGAGTCTTAGACCAGCAAATCACTCTTACAGGTGAAGACCTGCAAAGATACATAAAAATTGCAAGCCAAATAAGCTGCGAATACTGCTGTGGTGCAAAGGGAATAATTTTTGAAAACGGACAAGCAGCCTGTTGTTGCGCGCATAGTTATGCATTGAGAGGACTTGCAAAAAACCTAATCAAAAACCACGCAGGCGAATACACAGACGATCAAATCCTAGAAGAGATGGGCAAATGGAAAACACTTTTCTTTCCAGGCAAGCTGCAAGCAAAAGCCCAGGTCCTAAAAGACAAAGGAATAGAGCTAAACTACATCAACCTTGCTTCAAACAAATACAGGGGAATCGAAGCAGGCGCTCCATCAGGCGGACAGATGGTAGGAGGTTGCTAAAATGCAACACGATTGTTGCCAGCCAAATCAAAACACAAACAACGAAGACAAAATTAACGTTCAAGGAGGTGATAAAAAAATGAAAAATTACTTTGTGCCAATAGTAGTAGGATTAGTATTGCTTCTATCAATAGTACAGGCATTCCAGATAAATGCATTAAGAAGCAACTCTGCACCACAAGTAACAAGCGCAGCAGTAACAACAAACGCGCAGGCAGGAGAAACCTATGAACAAATGATGGCAAGAATGCATCCAGACCAGGTAAGCGCACAACCAGCACCACAAGCAAGCGCTAGTCCATCAATGGTAGGAGGCTGCTAGAATGCACAGATTAATGCAACTCTGGTACCAAAGTCGAAGACTTTGGATGAATGGGCGTCTTTCAAATGACGCGACATTT
>CAZWTE010000084.1:0-3506 GCA_964637465.1 uncultured Gammaproteobacteria bacterium
AACATTTTCTTTTAAGCCGATCAGCTTATCTTCTTTGCCGGAAATAGCAGCATCAGAGAGAATCGAGGTAGTTTCTTGAAAAGAAGCGGCAGACAAAAAGCTTTCCGTCTGTAAGCTGGCCCGGGTAATCCCCAGTATCACTACTTCTGCTGTTGCCGGCTCTCCGCCGCTTGCCAAAACCCGTTTGTTTTCTTCTTCAAAGCGCAGTTTATCAATAACCTCGCCAGGCAACAGGTTAGTATCTCCCTGGCTTTCTACCCGTACCTTATCCGACATCTTTCTCACAATCACCTCAAAATGCTTTTCGTTAATCGGCACTCCTTGGGATTCATACACTGATCTTACTTCATCAACTATATAACGCTGGGCAGCCCTTAAGCCTTGAATCCTCAATGTTTCCTTAATGTCTACATGGCCTGATGCCAAAACAGTCCCGGCATCAATCAGTTGTCCTTCTTGCACCAATAAATTAGAGGTAGCCGGAATAATATATTCCCTTTCTTCATGTGGTTTTTGGGTAGTCCTCACTCTCACCCTTATCCCCATGTCAGTTTCAACAATTGCAACTTTACCGGCAATTTCTGAAATAGGCGCCACCACTTTAGGAGTCCTGGCTTCAAATAACTCTTCCACCCTGGGTAATCCCTGGGTAATATCAAGCCCGACAATACCACCGGTATGGAAAGTCCGCATAGTCAACTGTGTGCCGGGCTCACCAATAGCTTGAGCAGCCACTACTCCGACCGGGGTACCAATATTAACTATTTTCCGGGTAGTTAAGTCAAAACCATAACAAGCACCACAAATTCCATAACGGGCCTCGCAAGTCAAAGGAGAACGGGCAGATACTTTATTCACTTCTGCCTTTAATATCTTAATAATCAGGTCTTCTGTTAGCACAACCCCTTTCTTAACAATAACTTTCCTGCTTTTGGGCTCCAACACATTGTCCGCAACTATTCTGCCCAGTAATTTCTCCCGGGTAGTATTAAAACTGCTCTTTGAAAAGTTATATTCCAGCGAATGGACGGTGCCGCAATCATCCATTCTGATAATAACATCATGAGCCACATCCACCAGTCTCCTTGTTAAGTATCCCGCATCTGCTGTTTTTAAGGCTTTATCCGCTACTCCTTTTCTGGCTCCCCGGGCCGAGGTAAAGTACTCAAAAACAGATAAACCCTGTCTATAATTTGACTTAGTCGGCAATTCCACGATCTTGCCGGTTGGATCAGTCGATAAACCCCGCATAGCAGATAATTGTTTTGCCTGGTCTCTTGATCCTCTTGCGCCTGCTTCAACCATCATTCTGATGGGATTTTTTTGACCAAGGTATTCCCAGGTGGCATTGGCCAGTTTTTCGGTTGTCCTGATCCAGACCATCTGTGCAAGTTGAGACTTTTCTTGGGGAGTTATTAAGCCTTTGGCAGTATTTTTTTCAATTGTTTCAATTTCTTTGATAGCCTTTTCTAAGTACTTCTCTTTATCAGGCACAATCTTGGCATCAAATATAGAGATGGAAATACCGGCAATGGTTGCCCCTAAAAATCCGGTGGCTTTAATATTATCCACCAGTTCTGTTACTTCTGCTTTACTTAAAGTTTCCATGGCTTTTAAGATGATATCGCGGATAGTAAAACCCTTAATAACTGAGTTTGTAAATCTCATTTGTTCAGGTAAGACTTCATTAAAAAGGATCCTGCCGACTGATGTCTCAATTACTTCATTGTTAATCTTGATTTGAATCCTTTGCTGGACACCAATCTTACCTAAAGCGTAAGCTCTTTTTGCGTCCTCGGTCAGAGCAAAAAATGGCAATTTTTGTTCTTTTTGGCTATCTTCAAACAACGTCAAATAGTAACAGCCTAAAGCCATTTCCCGGTTTGGTACGGTGATTGGTTGGGCGTTAGCCGGGCCAAAAATATTTTCTTTAGCCATCATCAAACTTTTAGCTTCTTCTTGAGCCTTGGTCGATAAAGGCACATGAATTGCCATTTGGTCTCCATCAAAATCAGCATTAAATCCGGCACATATACAAGGGTGGATTGCAATGGCATTACCGTCAACCAATACCGGGAAGAAAGCTTGAATACCTAGCCTGTGTAAAGTCGGAGCCCTGTTAATAAGAATCGGGTGCCCGGTAATAATTTCTTCCAAAATGTCCCAGACCTCGGAAGGCCTCAGCTCCAAAACATTCTTGGCACCCTTTACATTAGAGGCTAAACCTCTGGCAATCATCTCGCGCAGCACAAAAGGCTTAAACATCTCCAGGGCCATTTCTCTTGGTAATCCCACCTGGTCAAGTTTAAGCCTGGGTCCCACCACAATCACTGACCTGCCTGAATAATCCACTCTTTTACCCAGTAAGTTTTGTCTAAACCGGCCTTGTTTGCCCCGCAGCATGTCAGAGAGCGAACGCAGGATATGGGTGGTAACCGGGCCGCCCCGCCGGGAAGTCCGTGAAGTTGCGTCAATCAAACTATCCACAGCTTCCTGCAGCATTCTTTTTTCGTTTCTTAAAATAATTTCCGGAGCGCCTAGGTTAATCAACCTATTTAAACGATTATTTCTGTTAATCACCCTTCTGTAAAGATCATTCAAGTCAGAAGTAGCGAACCTGCCTCCGGGAAGTTGGACCATCGGACGAAGATCAGGCGGCAACACAGGCAATACCCGTAAGACCAACCAGGCAGGCGATATGCCGGATGATCGCATTCCTTCAATTACCCGCAGTCTTTTGGTCGCTTTGATATGCTTTTGTCCGGTTGATTTTCTAACTTCTTCCCGCAAGTTGGCTGATAATTTATCCAGATCCAGTTTTTCCAGTACCTGCAAAAAAGCCTCTGCCCCCATCCCTACTTCCAGAAAATCCGCCACACCGTATTCATTCAGTTTGAGGTATTCTTCCTCGGATAATAGCTTTAAGTTGGTTACGCTTTTAACTAAATCTGAAACAGCCTTAAATATACCTTCCAAAGTACTGATCTCTGAAACCAGGCTATCTCTTAGCTTTTGAATCTCTGCTTTAACTTTTAATTCCTGTTCCTGAGCTTCCAGTTCGAATTTTTCTTTTTCAGACTTTTTCTTTAAGGCAGCCAAATCTTTTTTAAAAGCTTCTTCCAAACCTTTGGTATTCTTTTCCGAATTCTCCTTAGAGTTGGTAATTTTTTCCTGCAGGTCTTTTTCTAATTTTTGCAGAGCGGCTGTTTTCCCGTTAGGATCAATATTAATGACCAGGTATGAAGCAAAATAGATCACTGCTTCCAAATTTTTGGGTGAGATATCCATAATTAAGGACAATTTTGAAGGCGCACCCTTGACAAACCAGCTATGGGCCACCGGGGAAGCCAGATTAATATGGCCCATCCTATCTCTTCTGACTTTAGATTGGGTAACTTCAACTCCGCACTTATCACAAATTACACCCCTGAATCTAATCCTTTTGTATTTTCCGCAGTAACATTCATAATCTTTGGTCGGGCCAAAAATATTTTCCGAAAATAGTC
>CAZWTE010000085.1:0-1351 GCA_964637465.1 uncultured Gammaproteobacteria bacterium
GAAAACGGTTACCGAACTTGAGAAGGAACTTGAATCTTTAACCGTTATCCATGAGGGAGGCATTTCTGATCCGGTAAGAATGTATCTTAAAGAAATAGGAAGGACCCCGCTGCTGAAGTTTGCCGAGGAGATCAATCTTGCGAAGCACTACGAAAAAGGGGAAAGGTGGGCAAAACAAAAACTTATCGAGTCCAACCTTAGATTGGTTGTTTCTATCGCCAAAAAATACATCGGGCGGGGCCTTTCTCTTCTTGATTTAATTCAGGAAGGCAACCAGGGTCTTATCCGTGCTGTAGAAAAATACGATTGGAGAAAAGGCTATAAATTCTCAACTTATGCTACTTGGTGGATAAGACAGGCTATTACACGAGCCATAGCCGATCAAGCCAGAACGATCAGAATCCCGGTCCATATGGTTGAGACGATCAACCGCTATTTGAAAACCAGTAGAAAGTTAATGCAGGAGTTGGGTCGTGAAGCAACTCCCGAGGAAATAGCTGAAGCCATGCAGGTGGATGTAGCCAAAGTCAGAGAGATCATGAAAGTCTCTCAGGAGCCGACGAGTCTGGCGACTCCTGTGGGTGACGACGAGGACTCTCTCCTTGGAGATTTCATCCAGGATACCACGCAGCCGACTCCTTATGACAGCGCTTCACGGGAGCTTCTGAAAGAGCATCTTGAGGAAGTTTTACACACGCTTTCTGACCGCGAAAAACGAGTCTTAATTTTGCGATTTGGTTTAGAAGACGGAAGGCCCAGGACTTTGGAAGAAGTAGGAGTTGAATTCGGCGTCACCCGCGAGAGAATCAGACAAATTGAAGCAAAAGCTCTTCGAAAACTCCGCCATCCATCACGGAGCAAGAAACTGAAAGATTACTTGGAATAATTTTACTCTCGCGTTCCGCGAAGATATATTGCCTGCCAGGGTTGATAGGCAGAGAAAAAGTTTTTTTGAAAAATTGTTTCTCCGCCTTTGGTCACTTTGTAATCAAAAGAAACTTTGGCTCCTGCCGCTTTCCAATCTACCTGTTTCACTACGCCTTTGGGTAAGGTCGGATCGTCCTGATAAAGATCAGGAGGGGAAGGCGTTTGAGATAAAATAACCGGCTTTGTAATTTCCGCTTTTCTTCCGTCGCTGGTTCCGTAAATTTCAAAAGTTAAGGTATAGTTATTTCTGTCGGTTTTTGTCTGAATGAGGATATAGCCGGGGGTATCGTTTTTGAACTTCAGATCGTAACTGGGAGCAAAAACCGTGGCGTCCAGTCCAGGAAGCGAATCCTGTTCATAGTAGCTCACTCGGTATGAATGTGCGTACCTTTCTTCAATCGGAAGTCCGGCCTTGAGAGCTGCG
>CAZWTE010000085.1:1361-3387 GCA_964637465.1 uncultured Gammaproteobacteria bacterium
TGCAAGAGCAGCCCTAAAAAGAGTTGTTGAAACCTGACAGACTCCTCCGCCGTCACCAAGGACGGTTCTGCCGTCTTTGATAATGTATGCTGGTTGAAAACCGGTACTTGCCGAGACGTCACCAAGCGCGTCGTTAAAAGAGAAAATTGCACCTGGCGCTACCAGTTGTCCGTTAATCCGTAAAGCAGCAAGTTCGATGTTATGAACTCTTCCAGGAATCGAATGCAAAAATTTGGATCTGCCGGTTGCGATGAGCTCTCTAATTCCGAAATTATTGGAGTTTTCGGTCGTGACACTCGGATAAACAGTATCTACCGGAAGTGTAATAATAACCCCCTCGTTACTGTCAGTACCTTGGTTTGTAATATCGTAAATATATGTTTGTATCAATTTATACGCCTGTTCGCTGTTAAGTTTACGTCCCTCTTTGGATGTTTTGAAAAGGACGACTTTGCCTTTTTCAAACTGGAAAAGGGCATTTTGTTCTGGGATATCTATTCCCAGAGCAAGTGAATTAAGCGTATCCTCAATCAGGTCAGATCTCATTTTAAAAACCGAAGTTAAGTTAATGCCGGAAGTACCGGCTTGCCATTTCTGGTAAGTGTCAGACAAAATGTGTCCTGAGCGGCCAATAGAATATGCCTGGACGGCGGATAATTTACTGTCGTAACCGAGTTCTAGCTGTTTGCCGGAAAGTGTCGCTATCTGCTCCTCAAATCTTAAGGTAAGAATTAAGTTATCAAACGGAACGCTTTTATTATTAAAATATTCTTCGACGTCAGATTCTGTATTGCCGCCAAATGATATCCCATCGATTCTTACACCCGGATAGATTTTTCCTTCAAAGGTTTTTTCGAAATAAATGAGGCTACTTCCAACAAATATGACGGCGATGATTGTTAATACTATACTCAGATAAATAGGGATATGAATAAGACGGATTCTTTTTTTCTTGACCATGGGGTTATCTTCCCGTTATCATAGCATAAGAATGGATAACTTGATACAAGAAAATGAAGGACAAAACAAAAACCCGTCCGGCGAAATTTTCTCTTCAGCGGAAAGTTCCCAGTATGAAGCAACACTGTCTCCTGAGCAAAACCAACCTTTACCCATAGATGAGGCTCCGGTACAGCCGGCAGCCTACGAGCCTCCTCCGCCTTTTGTTGAAGATAAAAGAAAAAAACTGATTATAATCGCAGCTTTTGTAGTTTTGGTCTTGATCGTAATTCTTCTGGTAATCAGATTTTTACCAAAGGGTGATTCTCAGAAAGTTAAAGATATAACTTTAAATTACTGGGGATTATGGGAAGAGAAAGAAATAATCCAACCGATTTTGGATGATTATAAAAAAACACATTCTAACGTAATCATCAATTACCTAAAACAAGACCCCAAACAGTACAGAGAAAGGCTTCAGGCAGCTATAGAACGGGGAGAGGGACCTGATATATTCCGTTATCACAATACATGGGTGCCTATGTTGATTCAAGTTATGGCGTCAATGCCAAAAACAATATATTCTGACGAAGAATTCGGCAAAACGTTTTACCCGGTAGCAACAGAAGACCTCAAAGTAGGAGGAAATATCTACGGCATACCTTTGGAAATCGACGGGCTTTTGCTTTTCTATAACGAAGACATGTTAAACGGGGCAAATATAGCCATACCCAAAACCTGGTCTGATGTGCAGTCGGCAGCAGCCAAACTAACGGTAAAAGATAAAGACAAAATCGTTACGGCCGGGATCGCTTTGGGAACTGCTGAAAATATTGAACACTTTAGCGATATTTTGGGACTGATGCTGTTACAAAACGGCACGCAACCGATTAAATCCCTTTTTACCTGTACTGATAAGTCCAGCACAACGTGTGCTGTAGAGACGTTGACATTTTACCGTAAATTTGCGGAAGCGCCCAATAACGTTTGGGATGAAACTCTCGATAATTCCATTCTGGCTTTTGCAGGCGGGAGAGTTGCCATGATTTTTGCGCCAAGTTGGGAAATGTATGTTATTAAAGAAATA
>CAZWTE010000086.1:0-2922 GCA_964637465.1 uncultured Gammaproteobacteria bacterium
CGTGAATGCCTTGCCTGTACCAGGGAAGGAAGTAATAATGATACCAATTTAACCTTTGGCGATATGAATAAATTTTATTTATACAGCCAATCAGAAACCCAGCAAACAGGCAGCATTTCTGACCAGCTGGTTTTTGTTGAGCCGGTCACCAGGCCGGACGGCTCCCGGGCAGTAGCATTTGTCCTTGACCGGATTTACGGCACCAGTACCCCGGTCATATTGGAAAACCAAATTGAGGCCGTATTGAAAAAATGCCGGACAATTAAGCAAAGATTCCCCGCTGCGAAATTATTTATTTTAGTATCTGATACTGCAATTTCGACCGGAGGGACCTCTTCTGATATGCTGGTAGAGAAGCTTCGATCCAAGAAAATCTTAGCCCAAAAAGAAACAGTTGAAGTTAATGTGGCTGAGTCTGCTACAGGAGACCATTATGTTGAGTTTGGTGGAAATACCAGAACCTCCGGCAAGAGATCGGTGAGCGGTGTTGTGATGTCTTCTTAATCAGGATTCTGAAACAGTTTCAAATTTAGTTAAATTTTTTAGAGAGCCTTCAAATATTTCAACCCTTTCTACCTGGGCCATAGATGGTCCCTGATAACACCATATTAGGAATTGATCTAAATTTTTCTTTTTTCCCTCTGCTTCTATGTAAACAGACCCATCCGGCAGATTTTTGGCAAAACCTGTAAGACCTAGCTTATCGGCTTGTTCTTTGGCGCTTGCCCTAAAAAATACTCCTTGAACCGATCCATAAATTTTAATATTGAGGTGTTTCATTTAAATTTTAATATCATTGGCAGGTGATCGGAGATTGCCACATCAGGGACCTGGAAATTAATAACATTAATATTAGAGGAGACAAAAGTGTAATCGGCAAATTTTTCTTCTCCCGGGAAATATCTGTTTCTGGTAGTAGCGATACGGTATTCTTTAATTAGATTAATCATGTTTGACTCTAATATTTTGATACTTTGGGTATTTATGTCTAAATTAAAATCTCCGCAAAGTATTTTCTTGCCCGGCTGTTTGTCTAACACTTGCCTGATTTGCTCTGATTGGTGAATCCGGGAATCAGTATCTCCCTTTCCTCCTTTAACCCATATCCCATGAACGTTGCAAACAGTAAATTTTTGATTACCGGATACAAAATTTATATACTGGATATTTCTGGGTAAACTATTGAGGTCTTTTGGGTTAAAGCTGTCCCTTGTGCCATAAATAAACAAATCATGACAGGAATTGACAACTATTTTTTTATTAATAAATATAGCCAGTCCCCAAGACAAATTAAAATCTATAAAGTTTGGCTGGAAGCTGCCGGCAATATAATTATCCAAACAGGGAGCAAAATATCCCTGGTGGCTGTTTAAGGTCTTGGCAATTTCTTCGTATAGATTTAACCTGAATCCCGTCTGTCCGGTAATTCCTGATGTAGTATTAAATACTTCCTGAAAACAAAAGATGTCTGTATCCCGGGAATGGTTTTTAATAAAAATCATTAAGGGTTGATAAATTTTCCCGCCCCAGGTATTTAAAGAAATTAATTTCATGCTTGGTATTCTATTCTAATGAGCTCAATGGTAAAATACAACAAGGTTCAGGGTGTAGTTCATCGGTAGAACGCTCCCTTGGGGTGGGAGAGGTAGCAAGTTCAATTCTTGTCACCCTGACAACTATAGGGTATGAATTAGCCTCGAAGATTGCCTATTGACTTTGGGTTAATTTCGGATAATACTGGAATTAATGTCCTTCAGTATTATTTCTTGCACAAATTGTCATAGAAAATATCTAAAAAAGAATAAGTATATTAACGAGAATCTAAAGTTAAGTAACAATTGTTATTGCTCCTCTAAATGCCAATATACTTTTAAAAGTAACAAGAAAGAATTTATTTGTGAGAATTTAAAATGTAATAAAAAATTTAACAAACAACTCAGTGATGTATCTCCTCATAATTATTGTTCAGTTGAGTGTAGATCTAACGCTTTAACTGCCAGCAAAAAAGAAGTAATTGATCGTAAGCAGAGAAGCTTATTGATGATTATTTGTATGATAAGAATATACAACATGAACGCAGTATTCCTTATCCGGAAAGTGAATGCACAGCTGATTTTGTAATAGGGAGTATCTTTGTTGAGTACTTTGGATTAGCAGGCGAACATAAAAGGTATGATGAATTAAGAAAGATGAAGCAAAAATTAGCTAAAAAGTATAAACTGAATTTAATTGAAATTTATCCAAAAGATCTTTACCCACAAAACAAGGTAGGTTCTATTTTGGGTACTTGACCTTTGGGAAATATTTGGTTATATATAATATATGGCACAAAATGGCGATGCTAGAAAAGCAGCAATTGAGACAGCAATGGCTCAAATCCAAAAACAATACGGCACAGGTTCTATTATGCGGCTCGGTGAACGGGTGGAGAAATTTTCTACAGAAGTTATCCCCACCGGTTCTCTTGCCTTAGATTTAGCTTTAGGTGTTGGTGGTCTGCCCAAGGGTAGGATTATAGAAATCTATGGTCCTGAGTCAGGCGGCAAAACTACCCTGACGCTTCATGCTATTGCTGAGGCGCAGAAAAAAGGCGGGGTGGCCGCCTTTATTGATGCGGAGCATGCCTTAGATCCGCAACGGGCGCAAAAAATCGGGGTTAATTTAGATGATTTACTAATTTCCCAACCGGATACCGGCGAACAGGCTTTGGAAATTGCCGAAAGCTTAATCCGCTCCGGCGGGGTGGATGTTTTAGTGGTAGACTCTGTAGCAGCATTGGTACCCCGTTCGGAGCTGGAAGGCGAGATGGGTGATTCTTCCATGGGGGTACAAGCCCGTTTGATGTCACAAGCTTTACGGAAATTAACCGGTGCCGTTTCCAATACCAACACAATTGTGATTTTTACCAATCAACTGCGTCAA
>CAZWTE010000086.1:2932-3372 GCA_964637465.1 uncultured Gammaproteobacteria bacterium
GAAATTCTATTCATCAATCAGGTTAGACGTTAGGAAAATTGAGAATATAAAAGATGGGGATATGGTGGTTGGTTCAAGGCACAGAGTTAAGGTTGTTAAGAATAAGGTTGCTCCCCCGTTTAGGATTGCAGAGTTTGATATGGGTGAGAATGGTATTTCTCATGAAGGAGAGCTTTTGGATGTAGGAATAGAGTTAGGGATTTTGACTAAATCAGGGGCATTCATAAAATGGGGCGAAAAGATGTTGGGGCAAGGCAGGGCTGCTGCAACAATCTATCTTAAGGAAGAAAAGAAAGAAGCAGAAAAATTAGAGAAAGAAATTAGGGATGGATGGAATAAACAAAAAGAAGGCAAAGAAAAGATTGTTGTTGGGCAAGAAGAAGTTGTTGAAGAAGTTGCTGTTGTCTGATGCCTAAGATTACCTCGGTAGAACCTCAGAG
>CAZWTE010000087.1:0-3350 GCA_964637465.1 uncultured Gammaproteobacteria bacterium
TAACTGCTTGCATATGGGGCATGGCCCTCCGCAGTCAATGCCTTCTTCTCCCTGATTTTGTTTTGCATCATTGCAGGTTGGGCACGGCTTGCATGGGCCGCCGCAGTCTATAAGTATTTCCCCCTGGTCCTTAATGTTGTCAAAACAAGTTGGCCTCTCAACAAACTCGCAAGCTTGAACTTCTTCAGGTTTTTCTTTTAATACGCCGCAATTGTTTGCGTCTGTGCATGTTCTTGTTTGTAGTTCATTTCTTTGGCATGGGGACCAGCTTGTGCAAGTCCACAGCGGAATCAAGCATCTCGGTGAGCCTCCTCCCCCTCCTCCTCCGCCTGTCCCGCCAGAGCCGTGGCCTCCAGGCTGGGGTGTTAAAGCTACTGATATGTCCCATTGTTCTGTGTCGTTTAGTAATCCGTCACTTATTTGCGCAACCAATACGAATGTGCCTATGCTTGCGGATGAGAAGGTGTAGCTGTCTGATAGGGAAGATACAAGCACGTTGTCCACGTACCAGTATGTTGAGGGTGTTGTTCCATCAGAATCATTTTTTGACACATTAAAAATTTGGTTGTCGCCTGTATGCATAGTTATAGTTTGATTATTCGAGGGCGTTACTCCAGTTATGTTTGGCGCATGATTAACATCCGAGACGGTTAAGCTTATGACTTCTGAATCTGAGCTGCCGTTTGCATCTGCTACGGAGATGTTTATGGCATAGGTTCCTTGTTGGGAGCCATTAGGTGTGAAGCTTACCGCCCCACTTGATGAGCCTATATCGAAGAGGGAGGTGTTATCAGAAAAAGATAATGTGTCACCGGAGTCTATATCTGTTGCAGTCGCTGTGAATGAGAGTGTTTCGTTAACCCTTACAGTCTTTGCCCCGATAGCGGCTAATGTTGGGGCGTCGTTGACGTTGAGGACTGTGAAGTTTACTGTTTGCGAAATAGTTCGGATTTGGCTGTTAATACTTGGGCTGTCTCTAATAGTTATTAAAACTGAATAAGTTCCTACTTGGCTATTCGTTGGGGTGACAACTATCAATCCGCTGGACTCCCCTATAGTATCAAATAAGCTGTTAATTGAGGCGATAAATGTTAATGCGTCTTCCTCATAAATTACGTCTGCATCTGTTACGTTGTTTGTAACATTATAATTGAACAGTTCATCTTCTGTCAAATTTATTCTTGCTGGAATGCTCAACGCTGGAGAATGGTCTTTTGCCACAACATTCAGCGTGAAGGCTTCCGAGTCATCAACTCCTTGGCAGGTTATTGTGTCTACAGATATGTTTACCACAGAAGAACCATTCTGCGATTTTATCGGAACAAAAGTAATATTGCCTGTTGAGGTGTTTATAACAAAAAGTGAACTATCATCCGTATAAGCGAGGCTTGGCAATGTACCATCTGACTCATGTGTAGTATTTATATCCAAAAAAAAGATTTCTGCACTGTTTGCTGTTTGGCTGCTTACAGAAGTGATATTTGTTATCGACAAATTTGTACAAATATTAATTGTTCTCCTTTCTGTACTGTTCTTATTATTTAATGCATCTGTAACGGTGACATTGTAATAGTAGGTTGTATCTAACAAGTTCGTGAAGTTGAGGCTTCTTGTCCCTGCAGAAGCAACCGTCGCGTTAAGCTGAGCAATTGTGTTGTATACGTAAAAAGTTATGTTAGCCTCGTTAGCCTCCGTAACTGTAACGTTAACAAAAAGATAACTTCGATTAAAATAAGAGTTATTAGTTTCTGTTATTGAGCCATAATCGATTAATGGGGGATTGCTTATTGTGAACGCAGCTGCGCTTTGGTCACTTGTCGCATTAAAAGTTCCGTCAAAAGGAATCACTTTTAACAAGTAAGTTGTTAAGTCTGCCAAACCAGACGTATCCCACAAATAACTCAAAGCAGTCGTTGCAGTTATACTGAACCAAGTTGTGCCACTATCATTAGAATACTGCAAAGTATAATTAATAGTTTTTGAACTGTCCTGCTTCTTCCAACTAAAATTTGCATTACCTGTTTGATTACTATTAACATCCGGATTAGTTACATTAACTGCCCCACAATCATAACTACTTATGTTAGTTGCGGGTATTGTGCTTGTGTAGAAGTTTCCCTCAAAATCCTTAGTTGAACTGTTGTATAATTCAAATGAATATATCCCAATGTTATTATCTCCGTGTTCTGCGTAGTTGTTGCCGCCTTTCTGGAAAACCCTCCAATACCTCGCAGTAACATTAAGATTATTAATAGGGGCTACCTCACAGTTTAGGGCTGTTCCTGCAGAAGCGCCGTTGCCAACCACGCACGCCTGTATGTTATAATATAACCCGAAAGTGTTCGCAGATGCGTTCACCCAGTTGGATTCGTCTGTGCTGTATTGCAAACTCCAATTTAAACTACCATAAGTGTCCACCCAAACAACTCTTGCCCTAACAATCGTTTCGTTTCTTTGCAAGTCTACTTCCAACCATTGATCAATCGTGTCGCTGCCGCTTGAAAGCCAAAGAGTGCTGTAATTTCCGTCTATAGCAGCTGTTTCGTTATAAGGCTCATAACCCGCTCCAACCACTGTCCCGTTGGTACTAGCTTTGGCTTTGCTGCCAGTAAAATTAGAAGCTACGTCCACCCCGAAAGTTTTTGGCACACAAAAATAGTTGCTTCCTGCAAATCCGTCTCTTACTCCTTTACTATAAAAATTGTTAAGCCTAACATCAAGCTCTGAAATAGCCCCAGCATTATGAACATACAAATCATTACCTGCAGTCGTATTCACAAAAGTGTTATTATAAACTTTAACCCCAACAATAGGCAAAGCAGCATCTGTATTAAGCATTTCTAATCCGTGACCCCTGCTGTTAGCTACTATATTATTAGAGAAGGTTGAAGTATTAGTTGACCCATCCACGATGATTACACCACCAGCAGGTAGACCACTCACAGTTTGTAACTGCGAATAATTAAACACGTTGTTGTTAATTGTAGAATTTCTCAAACGATAAACCAATAGATGAATGCTATTAGTAAAGAAGGTGTTGTCTGCAATTATCCCGTTAGTCATATTGTATAACTCTAAACTGTAAGATGAACTTGTGGTGTCTCTGCAAGTGTTATTAACAAAAACAAGGTATTCTGCCGTTGAAGCAACACAGTTCGCAGCATTTGAGAAGTGGCTGTTCCTGATTGTCAAATTCGTGATGGTCACTTCCCCCGAATTGTTATCAGCATCGATTAGTGGTTGTGCTGACAGGCTAAAATTAGAATTCGTGATGGCAACATTGTTACTATTTCTTCCAAGCGCGGATACTGCAGCTAAGTTCATTAATAATGCTCTGCTGCCGCTAACGT
>CAZWTE010000088.1:0-3317 GCA_964637465.1 uncultured Gammaproteobacteria bacterium
TTGACCCACCTCAATACCATACGACGAAATCTGCTGCCTTAAATCATTTGGGTTGATACTTTTTTCAAACTGGTATTCAAGCAAAGCCCCGCCTGTAAAATCTATCCCCAGTTTGAGTCCGAACGTAAACAAGTAATACAAACCAGGCAAAATAATCAACAACGAAAATACAAAATACCAAACTTTATACTTCATTAAATTATTCATTTATTTTTGGTTGCCTCCTTTAAATCGTGGTGCAACTCAGCTTTTAAATCTTCTGCCACCTTTTTTATTTTACCCTCTATGCTCTCAATTTTCCCGTTTAAAAATTGCCAGGTTTTGCCGTGATTATCTTCTTTTAGGTGATTTAGGAAAATCTTTTTATCAGCCGGTGTCAGCTCTGACAACACAGCATCCAGAATGGCGTGATACAAACTGGAGTCAATTAACCCTGTCAGGTGGGTCTTTTGCTCAACAGACAAATCCAGCTTGTCAAGCTCCGATACAACCGACTCTATTTCAATCAAATGAGAGTAAAAGAAAACTTTCATGCTTCGTTCCTTACCTTAACTGGTCCCAAAGGAACTTTATCCTCAGGATCGTCAATAAAAAAGTATAACACCGGACCTTTCCGGGGACCATCTGCCAGACCTAATGCATCCATTACTTCCGGTGATCCACCTAAGTGTTTACCTGTCCACTCGGCCGGTCCGGCATCTCCAATTACCGCTACAACTGCCTGTCCGGTTTTCGGGTTAACAGCCAACATTTTCCTAAACCTAAAAAAGTCCCTGTATTTGCCAAAATTTTCCGCAAAACCGGGAGCTAAAAATGTCTGGATTGCCAGGTAATAACGCTCTCTTTGTTTGTCAGCACTACCGAACTCCTGCTGGGAGGGGGAAAAGTATCCCCAGGCGCCTAAACCGGGCGCAATACCGGCATCACCATATTTTGCCCAATCAGCGGCTGAAGTCGCATGGGCATATAAATTATCGCCGGGATAGCGGTATAAATGCTGCTCTCCCCCGATTAAACCATAATTCCTGTTAAGCCTGATGCCGTCTATTTCTCCCTTTACCTTAAAGCCGAAACTTTTGGACAATATATCAGTTACTTCTTTTTCCTCTGAAGAATCTAACGGCCTAACTTCTTTTGGGATTTTATTGGATAAAATTTCGGCCAGTAAAACATTCCGGTCGTAACCATGCAAGACATCATCACGGCTGACAATTAAATTCGGGGAAGGTAATTGCTGTTGGTGAGGAGCTGACAGCAACATTAATCCGCCCAACGACCCTACAGCCAAATGCTTTAGCGAATCACTGTGCTTTTCCCAAAAATTATTCTGTAAGCGGCGGTGGCGCATTGTCCACTTATTCTTTAAATATTCGTAGTGAGGCCTTTTTGATTTAAATTTCATTTAATGAAAAATCTTAGGAACGTCCTTGTCACCACATAGCTGGCAAACATCGATACCAAAACACCAATTGCCAAAGTAACGGCAAAACCCCTGATTAAAGAAGTGCCTAAACCATAAAGGATAGCAGCAGTTATTAACGATGAAACATTTGAGGCCCAAATTGAAGACCAGGCCCTTTTAAACCCCAGATCCAAAGCCAAAGCTTTATTCTTGCCCCAACGGATTTCTTCCTTCATTCTCTCAAAAATTAAGATATTGGCATCAACCGCCATGCCGATTGATAAGATAAATCCGGCAATCCCTGCTAAAGTTAAAGTTATAGGCGGTACAATAAACAGACCGGTCCTGAAAATTGCCAGCACTAAAAGCGTATAGATTACCAAAGCTCCATCAGCTACCAGCCCTAATACACCATAATATGCTCCCATGTATATGGCTACAACGATCAGTCCTATGGCACCTGCTATTAAACTTTTATTGACCGATTCTTGGCCTAATGTTGGCCCAATAAAGTGTTGGCTGATCAGCTTAATGGGGACAGGCAACGCGCCGGCATTTAGCGCGATAGCTAAATCTTTAGCTTCTTCGGGGGTAAATTGCCCGGTGATAACAGCATTCCCTCCGCTAATCTCTTGTTGGACATTAGGAGCGGAAATTGGCTCATTGTCTAAAAAAATTGCCAAAGGCTTATCGATGTTTCTTCTGGTGATCTCAGCAAACTTCTTGCTGCCTTCTTCGGTAAACTCAATTGCTACTTGCGGGCCGGCCCTTGCGCCCTGATCTGAACCAAAAGTTACCTGGGCTTTCTTTAAGTCAGCGCCGGTCAAACCGGTTGATTTGGCAAAAGCAATGACCGGCAAACCGGATTTAGTAGCTTCCTGTTCTTGAGCAGACAGAGTAGCCGGTAATTCCCGGAAATCCAGCTGGGCTGTTTTTCCTACCAGATTAGCAGCAGCTGAAGCATCCTTTAGCCCCGGCAGCTCCACTAAAATCCTTCTTTGTTCTCCTAGTTTAGATGTTTGTACAACAGCTTCTGAAACACCGTATAAATTAACCCGTCTTTCTATGACATTTTTAGCAGATTCCAAAGCGCTATCCCTGTTTGAAGGATCAATTTTATCCATTTGGGTTTCCAAAACCAGTTCTGTCCCGCCTTGTAAATCAAGCCCTAATTTAAGAGGAAAAATTCCCAAAAACTCTACTCTTTTACCAAACACTTTTAAAGCCGGAAATTGTTTAATCGGAGGAATATCTACCCACACTGCCAGGATGGTTAAAACCAAAATTGTCCAAATAACCCAACGTGACCGCATTAAAAGATTATACCCAAAAAAAACTTATACCACCATACCGGAAAGCAGGTCTTCCTCGCTTCCTAACAGCATTATTTTTGGCTGGGTAATAACTCTTAAAATAAACGGGTCCCGTCTTTTGACCCGGAAATTAAATTCCGCCTCATCCATAAAAGAGTAGTTAATTTCGTTCTCCCGCCTGGTTTGTTCATCAGCAATAATTGCCTGCAGCTCCGGCAAGACAATTTGGCCGACCACCAGCAAATCAACATCTTCAGAAGGCTGGTTTTTAAAATAACGGGTAGCAATCATGGCATATTTGATCCGCCCCAGCTTAGTTTTATTCTTAAGAATTGTTCCGCCCAAGCCGGTTGACTTAGCAACTAAACTCAATAACTCCCGGTAAAAGATATAATCCTTGCGGAAGCGATATAGCCGGCGGTTTGCCCGCCACTCCGAAGATACCATTCCGAATTTTTCCATTCTGGCAAGCTCACGCCTGACAGCATTAATCTCTTCCGAAACGCGTCTGACAATCTCACGGACATGAAAAAGCGACTCTTCCGAGGATAAAAAAAGTTGTAATATTTTTACCCGGACTCTTGAGACAAAAAGTTCCTCAA
>CAZWTE010000089.1:0-3284 GCA_964637465.1 uncultured Gammaproteobacteria bacterium
CAGACCGCAAACAAATGGTCAGGATTGTCTTTGACTTAAAAAGGGATGCCAAACCCCAATCAATTTTAAACAACCTTTATAAATATACCTCCATGCAGTCAGTCTTTAATGTTAACCTGGTGGGATTGCTTGACGGCGTGCCGCACCTTTTGACCTTAAAACAAATACTTTCGGAATTTATCCATCACCGGCAGGTAGTAATCAGAAAAAGATCTGAATTTGAACTGGCCGAAGCCAAAGCCAGGGAGCATATTTTAGAAGGGCTAAAGATTGCCGTTGACAACATTGATGCAGTCATAAAAACCATTAAAGAATCTAAGGACGCAGATGCCGCAAAACAGAATTTAATGCAGAAATTTAAGCTCAGCGAACTGCAGGCTTTAGCTATTTTAGACATGCAGCTAAGAAGATTGGCAGCTCTTGAAATACAAAAAATTGAGGATGAGTTAAAAATGGTCAGGGAAACTATTGATTATTTAAAAGACCTATTGGCACATCCCGAGAAAATCTTAAAAGTTATCAAGGAAGAGCTTGCAAGGATCAAGGAAAAATATGGGGATGACAAAAAGTCGGGGAGTTTTCCGAAGAGGATTTAGTACCGAACGAAGTGACTATTGTTACCATCACCGAGGGCGGTTACATCAAACGCCAGGCCCCTATGTCTTTTCGGACCCAGCAACGGGGCGGCAAAGGGGTGATGGGTATTTCCACCAAAGAAACAGATGCTGTTTCCCATATTTTCTATACCCAAACCCACGACAATATCCTCTTCTTTACGGACAAGGGAAGGGTTTTCCAGGTCAAAGTTTGGGAAATTCCGGAAACACAGCGGGCGGCCAAAGGCCAGGCCATTGTTAATTTAATCAATGTTGAACAAGGAGAAAAGGTCACGGCCGTTTTAACCACCCGCCAAAAAGGGGAAGTGGCCAAATATTTCTTTATGTGTACCAAAAAAGGCACAGTCAAGAAAACCGCCCTGGAAGAATATGCCAATATCCGCAAAAATGGTTTGGTGGCAATTAAGCTGGATCCGGGCGATGAATTAGGCTGGGTCATTCCAACTTCGGGTAAAGCTGATGTAATTATCGTTTCCAGAAACGGCCAGTCGATCCGGTTTTCCGAAACCCAGGTCAAACCAACCCACCGGGATACTTCCGGGGTCAGAGGAGTTAAACTCGGCAAAGATGATGAGGTAGTCTCTTTAAACCTGGTTGTCAGCAATGATGACGAGCTTTTGGTAATTATGGAAAACGGCCTGGGTAAAAAAACCAGATTTTCCGCCTGGAACAAACAAGGCAGGGGAGGACAGGGAGTAAAAGCTGCCCAAGTTACTGCCAAAACCGGGCCGATTGTCACAGCCCAGGGCATTGATAAAAAAATGGACACTTTGGTATTAACTTCAACCAAAGGACAATTAATTAAAATGAACCTTAATGAAGTGCCTACTTTGCAACGCCAAACCCAGGGAGTAATATTAATGAGGGTGAGGCCCGGGGAAAAGGTGGCCGCAGCCACAGTGGTGGCATCGAAGGAAAAAACAGAGTAATGTCCAAAGAACGCATTCTATCAACCATCGCCATAATCTATTTCATGTTCGGCTTTGTCTTTACCATAGCTTTTGCCCTCTATTACCGCTGGCCGTTTTTATCTTTTCTTTCTCCGGGCTTTTATGCTGTCATTTTCTCCTGGCCGTTTCAGGCCATCGGCTTTACAAACGACCTTCTTTATTATGGCCTCGCCGGCAAACCAATATAACGCTTGACATTCCACTACTTTTAAGTATAGTAACCATCAGATATGGGTATCAGACAAGAATTTGAATCATTAGGACTTCATATAAAGGCAGATAGAGCTACATTAGAAGCTGCAGTTTCACAAAAACCCAAAGGACCATTAGGTTTTATAGGCCGATGTCCATCAGTCCGGCTTAGTTCTCTCTTAACAGGCACCATGACCTATCTTTGGGATCGATTGGTAAGCGGAGATTCTCCGGAAGAAATAGCAACTAGAAGTCGTTCCTTAATTAAAACTTTTAGTAAACCTGCATAATCTTTTTTTATCAACTTTTATCAACAATTCATGATCTATGCCTGTAAAAGAGTAGGTACCAAGCTAGTCCACCCTCCAGGTGGAAACGTATTGACACCTTTACTTATTTACTTTATTTTTAAGATATGCCCACAAATAGAAAATTAGTGTTTGCCAATGATGAAATTTACCATATATTTAATAGGGGAATTGAGAAAAGGCCAACTTTTACGGACAAACGTGAGTATAAAAGGGCACTGCTTACATTAGACTTCTATCGATTTGCCAAACCCCCTGTCAAACTATCAAAATTTCTTGTTATCCCCGGAGATCAACAAGAAAAGTTTCTGGAAAATATAAAAAAAGAATTTGAGAAACTTGTAGAAATAATCTGCTTCTGTCTAATGCCAAACCATTTCCATTTTTTGCTTAAACAGAAACTGGATAATGGTATCTCAACTTTTATCTCAAATCTCACTAATAGCTATACCAGATACTTTAATACAAAGCATGAACGCATTGGCCCGCTTTTTGAAGGAATATTCAAAGCTGTCAGAATAGAATCGGAAGAACAGCTTATCCATACATCAAGATACATACACTTAAATCCAGTTTCATCATTTTTAATTGAACCTGAAGAATTAGAAAGTTACCAATGGTCCTCTTACTGTGAATTTTTGGGGCTTCCAGGCGAAAACCTTATTACAAAAGACCTTGTTTTAGGCTTTTTTCCTTCGGTAAATGACTACAAAAAGTTTGTTTTAGACCATGCAGATTACGCAAGACGGCTAGAATTGATAAAACACTTAACCTTGGAGTAAAGACACCGAAGGACAAGTGCCAAGCTAATCCACCCTCCAGGTGGATATACCTACTTACTTCCCAGGAATTTTTGGACAAAATCATTTAAATAGTTAGATATCCGGGCAATGATAAAGGCTGAGAGAAAAAATTCCCAAAAGGGGCTTTTGATTTCCGTCCCCAAAAAAACATTAAATAAACTGACCCCAAAACCAAAGGTTAACAAAATTGCCGAGGCTAAAGAAAGCAGGGGAATATAGGGCCGTAATATTTGCACGCTGCCCACAAAATATTCAATTACCGCCTCATTTAAAACAGTTAAGACAAGCACCGCTAACCAGCTCATACAAACGTTGAGGCAGCATTATCCTTTCCGGGCTGGAAGACAAACTGATATAAATTAATCAGCAAACCTACTACAGCAACCGTATCATCAGCTTTTTTAACATTAGCTT
>CAZWTE010000090.1:0-3127 GCA_964637465.1 uncultured Gammaproteobacteria bacterium
GCTTTCACGCCGCTCGATAGCGGGACGCCTCTTATTCTAGCCGCTTCCTCGCTCGTAAAGACACGATCGTGCGTTAGGACTTTGTAATTCGCGCCTTTTTCTTCCAGCAGCGCTTTCAATGCCTCGAATTCTCTTTCCATGGGTATAAAATATACCCATTTTGCTTAAAGTTTTTGGTTCCAAAGTTCCAGAAAATTGGAAGAAAAGTTCCGAAAATCGCTCTCGAATGCTTATATTCGGGGAAAACCAATAAAATTGCAGTGTACATGAAAGCTCAAACAGCTTTAGCTTTAGTTATCGGATTTGCAGCAGTTTTATTGCTCGGATTCTACGCATATGCAGACCACATTAATTGCGGTGATGGCAGCTGCGATGCAGGCGAAACTTGCAGCGACTGTCCAGGAGACTGCGGCGACTGCCCGAGCGGCGGAGGCACAGCTCCTTCAACTACTGACACAGTCCGCGGCAGCGGCAGCCCGCCAAGCTGCACCAGCCCCGGCGGCACGTGCGCATCAGGCACCTGCAAATGGAATTCCTGCGTGAACAATAATAATCAAATCACTTACACTTTTGATACGGGTAATGTTTGCGTCGCGAATGCTTACATGTCAGGCGGACGCTGGGCAACTGCGCCGCAATGCACGACCGAGCCGTTCGCACTTCCAGTGCCGGCCAACTACAAGCCGGAATGCCTGCATACGGTTACCGTGAGTTCACTCGTGGCTGACGATTCTGGCGAAGTATGTGTTGGCGACTGCAACGCAGCCACCGGTGGCGGAGGTGCTGGCGGTGGAGGGGGTGGAGAGCCGGAGCCTGGCGGTCCGCCCGAAGTCCAAGCACAAGGATTCGGGGATAATTTTTATAATCCGTATATGCGTGCAGTAAGTGCAAATAAAGAGGTTTCATATTTCGATCCAGAGGCACCAAGACTTTATTTGGCAAATGAGAAAGGTTTGCCTGTGACGGGCTTTGCAGTCGCGGCTACCACATCCGGCGTCGACATAACAAATGCGGTAAAAGCAAACAACCAGCTGCGCCTGCGCGTCACAGATACAACGCCGGCGCAGCGCGCCGGCGAGACAACGCGCAGCATCGCTGCCCGGTTCGATATCACTGTTCTGAACCCGTCCCCGACACAAAAATGTGTTGCGGGCACGGGCGGCAAGCCAACTCTTGCTAATCTTTGCGCCGGCACCGACGCTGAGTGCACGCAGACGCAAACGGAAAATGCAAGCATAACGGCGCCAAGATGCATTTCCACGAGCAGCTTGAACAGATGGGTTCCGAAAAGCTCGGCATTCGAATGCGTCAACGGGAACTACCGGGCCAATGTAACCATACTTGAGCACCAGAAATATACATGCAAGAAAGAAGTGCTTGACGCGACTTTTTCATCATACGGCTCTTACAACACATCAAGTTCCGTGATTAACGAAACGAAACGAAACTGGACATCGAGAACGCTATGCCCCGCGGGCTGCAATAACGGCGTTTGCAATCAAGTACCTCCACCAGGGCCAGGAGGACCCGACGACACATGCGTTCCAGGCAGCAGGGCGCCTTCGCTCACTTCGATAACAGCTGCGCCGCGGCGGGTTGCGCTGAACGGCACAATCAGGATGACTTCGGTTGCGAGCGACCCCGACAGCATAACAGACGGCAGCACGAGCAGGCGGCAGCAAATCAAACTGCTCTGCGGAACCGAGCAGGGCAGCGTTGTCGTGAGCAATGTAAGCGGCAGCTGCCCTTCCGGCAGCGGGGGCACAGGCGGCGGAGGCGGAACGTTTACTCAGCCGCCGAATATACTTGCAGATGTCCGGGCTGAACGGGCAAGATACGGCGCGACGATATGCCCGGATGAAGCCGGTGAAATATTAAACGCTGTTGCGTGGAAGAACAAGGACTCGGGCTGGGGGCTTTCAGGCAAAAATTTCGGAAACAGGTGCAATTCTCCTGCTGGGGAAATAGCCTGCGACATTCTTCATCACAGGCCGACTAATATATTGATTGACGTATTCGGCAGCGGCCCTGATTCAAATTCCTGCGAACCGGCAACACCGCAATGGGGTAGTGGGGGTCCGCCACCAGGAACAAACCGGCCTTGGGTTGCTCCAGTCCAGCCATCGGCACCACCCGGCCCGCAGCTTGTTGCCAGACCGACGTTCAGCGTGACCGGCTTCGCAACAGCAGACGGGCATGGCAGCGGAAGCTTCAACGCTAATCTTTGCAGCGGATCCCTGACGGACAATAATCCGAGCTGCACGATTGCCAGCATACCAGATGAGTGGCGGGGCGGCGGGCAGAAAAACATATTCTGCCGCGTCCAGGACGAATCAGGGCAATATTCGCACGTTCAGAGGACCAGCGTGATCATCGACAATATCCCGCCTGTGTCAACAATAACGGCTCCGCCTGCGAACAGCGTGCAGAACAGCAATTTCCAGGTTAGCGTGAATGACGTTGACGAAAGCGGGCTGGACAAGTGCTATTATACGACAACGAATTCAACTGTCCAGGCTCAAAATACAACGCTTCTTCCTGGCGTGACGCGCCCGCCTGTCGGGACTTGCGAGTGGGTATACGACAATGGCGTTAATGCTAACGACCCCCCAGCAATCGAAGGCACATGCAGGGGCGTCCTGTGGGGAGGAATCAGAAATATCAACACGGCCCTCGGCTGCTCACAGAATTTCACGTACAATGGCGTCCCGGCATCTGACTGGGCAGCGTGGAGAAGCTATGCGCAAGCTGTGGTTGACGTGTGCAACACATTTCCAGACAGTTACGTAATAAGCAGCTCGCAGCTTACAGCTCTTCAAAATGCGCTGGGGCCTCTTCGCTCCACGTGCCCTGCAGGCTCGAAGGGAATAACGTGCGTATGCAACCCGGACCCGAATGATGCTACGTGCGGCCAGTTCGTCAGGCTGATCGGAGGCATACCGCAGTCAACAGCGACTGCGAGCATAGGAGCTGGCGCAAAGCTGCGGACATGCAACGCAGCTTTCGCCGTAAGCGTGCCCGGCGACTGCGCGGCGCAGGGAGCCTGCTCGGTTTCGGTATTCGCGCGCGACACAAACGGCAACGTCGGGCACCCGGACACACGGACTTATCTTATCAAGTCGCTTTT
>CAZWTE010000091.1:0-2555 GCA_964637465.1 uncultured Gammaproteobacteria bacterium
TAAGTTGACAGGTCTATGACAGAGTTTGTAGGGTTGAACAATTCTATCCATTCTTCATCTGAGTCTGCTCCTGGCGCATCATAAAACACTTCTGACAAAAGGACATGTGTGGTGCATGACGGGTCTGGCAGGCGCTGGCTTTCTACAGATTCTTTTTCATTGAATTCTTCTGTGCTGCAGAATGAAACGTCTAAGCCTGGATTATTGCAAATATTATTAGCAGCAGATCTCTGGCGAGTGCATGTTGCATCTGTATCGCACACATTCTCCCAGTCGCGAACATAGCTTGACCACTCGCCAACTTCGTTCTGGCCGCAATCAACGTCTTTCGTGCAGACAGGATTTACTGCAAACGCGCAAGCAGTAACATTAAGACGGTCGTATTGCACAATGCCTACAGCATCTGACATGGTGCTGGTGTTAATTGTGCAGACTCCATTCACGGGCGTGCATCCTGCAAGAAGTTCCTTGAGCTCTTGCGTGAAGTTTATAGTTTGCCGGCCTGTGAACGTGTCGTTGAAGAAGAACTGCACATCGCCGTCATTGCCAATGTCTGACTGAACATTCCTGGGGTTGGAAACTATTTCATTTGCAAACATCTCTCGCAATACCTGAGTAAGGTTTGCCGAAGAGGCCGTGTAATATTTTCCTCCACCAGCATCTGCAATTCTTTGCATGGTAGCGGGATCCATCTGGGTGTCTGTAACTATTATTGTATGTACAGTGATACCAGCTGCTTTGGCGTCTGCTGCTCTAGCTACAGCTTCATTTTTGGCTGTAGTTGTTGTACATCTGCCAGACTGGCACTGATTCGCTTCACCATCACTTATTAGGATCATTACTTTTTTCTTTGTGTTTGGCATGGCAATTTCTGTCCCCTTGCTTAAGCCGCATGAGATGCATGTAGTGCTTGATGCTGCATAGGTATCTATTTGGTTGAGCAATGCTGTTTTGTTACTTGTGAGCTCCAAAGAGCTTGTCACTTCTGTTTTGAAAGCTACAAGACCTACTTTGCTGGCTGGTGATTTTAATACTTCATCAACCAGTTGCTTGTCTGCATTTTTAGCATAATCTATCTTGCAAGTCATGTTTTCTTCTGCGCAGCCCTCGCTCATGGTCGCTGAATTGTCAGTCACAATCACAAGATCTAGGTTGCCTGACTCTGACGCTGACAAAGGCAGGCCAGAGATGTCGACAAGTGCGCTTAAAATCAGGCGGCCTGTTGGCACGTTCATCTGGACTGACATGTCTTTGCCTGGTGACCTGAAAACTGCGTCATTGAAAGAAGACCCATTTTTGAAAGTATTAACTAGTGTGAAAGGTATGCACGCAGAGGTTTCACAGACCGGATCCTGATTGTCTATCAATCCGTTGCAATTGTTGTCGAGCTGGTCGTTGCAAATTTCTTCTGCTGGTGTTCCAGGCACTGCATTGCACATTGTGCCTGTTCCATTATTCAGGCAAACTTTTATGCCTACAGCTTCACAAACACCCAATCCTGCTTTGCACGACTGGCCTACGTCGAAATTTTCATCGATCTGGCCATTGCAATTATCATCAATGTAGTTACAGACTTCTGCTGCGCCTGGATGAATAGCAGGATTGCTGTCATTGCAATCATTGCCGTTTGAACAGAATTGTGATGTTGCATTGTAGCCATCGTGATCGGCATCTGTGCAATTCTGTGTTGCATTCCCTATTATTACAGAATCAAAATCTGTTGAATTACTCTTACTATCTGTAACCGTCATAGTGCATGTTATTATTTCGCCGATTGACGTCTCTGAATCTGGCACGTCAGCTCTCCATACATTTGTGCTGATTTGTGTGGCTGTGCCTGATGCAGAATAGCCATTTGTGAATGCATAAGTGACTGTCAAAGTATCATTATCAAGGTCTGATGTTGTTCCTATGCATATCAGATTATCGCTGTCTGTCGGGTTGTCTGGCGTAAGATCAACGTGTATTTCTGGAGGCCTGTTAAGGTTGCAGATATTGTTTTCATCCACCTGTCCGTTGCAATTATCATCGATATTATTGCACGTTTCATTCTTTGGCTGGCCAGGCGTTGCATCGCATGTTGTGCCCAACCCATTTGCTGCGCAAATCTTTACACCAGTTGTTTGACAAGCGCCTGTTCCTGTTGTGCATAAAACACCAACGTCAAAGTTTTCGTCAGTATGGTTGTTGCAGTTGTCGTCTGCATAGTTGCAAACTTCTGTTGCGCCTGGATGCACTCCAGGATTGTTATCATTGCAATCGTCTCCCGCAGGGCATGCCTGGCTTACTGCAAAATGAGCATCGTGATCATTGTCAACACATGGATTTGTCCCATTGCCCACTATAACAGAGTCAAAGTCTGTATCATTGCTAAACCCATCTGTAGCCGTCATTATGCATGTTATTCTGCTGCCTATAGCGGTATTTGCCGCCGGTACAGTTGCTGTCCAAAAGCCATCCACCTTTGCTGCTGTTCCGGATGCATTGTAGTCGCCTATGAACTTGTATGTGACTGTCCACGTATCGTTTTCTGGATCGAATGCAGTTCCATAGCC
>CAZWTE010000091.1:2565-3114 GCA_964637465.1 uncultured Gammaproteobacteria bacterium
AAATCGACATGAATTTCAGGCGGCTTGTTTGAAGGACAAATGTTGCCTTCATCTATTTGTCCGTTGCAATTGTCATCTATATTGTTGCATGTTTCGTTTGTCGGCTGGCCCGGCACTGCATTGCACACCGTTCCTGTTCCATTTGCCAGACATATCTTAATGCCTGTATCCTGGCATGCTCCGGTGCCTTCTATACAAACAGAACCCACATCAAAGCCTTCGTCTGTCAGGTTATTGCAATTGTCATCCAGGTAATTGCATATTTCTGTTGCGCCCGGATGTATGTTTGGGTTTGCATCATTGCAATCGTTTCCCGTCGGGCACGAATTGCTTGTAGCATTGTAGCCATCATGATCTGCATCAGTGCAGTTTGTTATTTCTTTGCAGAAATAATTCTGGTCATCATTGCCTAATCCGTCCCAGAAACATGCTTCCTTGTCTGTGCATACTTCATCCACTTCCCAGTCTCCAATTTTTTCCGTGCATGCATTGTTTTCACACGTTGCGTTGTGGAAACGCCTGCCTGTGTCGTCGCCTGGCGAAGTGCCG
>CAZWTE010000092.1:0-3002 GCA_964637465.1 uncultured Gammaproteobacteria bacterium
AACCAGCAGAGGTAGCAATTGGGATATTTGAGCTAAAACAAAAGAAAATAATAATGGAATATAAAGTCCTAAAAGAAAAATCCGGCGGGCTAGTGTCACAAGCAGAGAAGACTGTAGTTATTGCGTAGCAAGTTGTATCAAACTTTGTTTGATACGACCACGTATCACATATGTAATAGTGTCACAAGCAGAGAAGACTGTAGTTATTGCGTAGCACGTGCTACACAAGCGAAAACCCAAGGTTTTCGAGTGCGCTGGAAAATGCAAAGCATTTTCTTCGCGTCACACGAATTGGTGTAGCACCAACGACCGCAGACCATGTTAACAAGCAGAAATTGCTATGCAATTTCTGGTGCACTCAAAAATCTAGTGAGATTTTTGCTTGTGTCTGTCACAAGCTGAAAAAACAATAGTAATTATTTAAATTAAAAAATTTAGGTTTTCTTAAAATTAAAAATTTAATAAAGTTTGATCTTATTTGGCTATTTATTCCTCTTCCTCATCCTCTTCCTTCAAGTCTCCGTCATCTTCGTCATCTCCCCAATCTTCTTCATCGTCGTCTAGCTCTTCATCTTCTTTTTCCCCATCGTCATCTTCAAACTTTAGTGGTTTTAGTTCTACCATATTTTTTTCTCCTAGTCAGACTCTCGTCTGGCGTGCCCCCACAAAGATTAGTCCCCTTAAAAGCTTTGCGGTTCATTAAAGTTTTTAAATCAGAACAGCCAAAAAACTCTATGGCTACCTTTCCAATCCCTTCCTTACAGCTAAGCCCGGCCTTAATCAGCTTCTCAATCCTAGCAGTTTACTTCATCTTTGGTTTTCTCGTCGGTCGCTTTCTTTCAAGATATGGAACCTTCTTAGAAGTAATCTACGGCATCTGCGCCTTTTTTATTGGTTTACTTATTCTAAGATGGCTAGGACTAGGAAATATAAATTTTCTAGGAATACAAGGAAGCTCCTTTGCCCTTGTTTTTATAGCTCTCTTAGTCATCTTCTTTGCGGTTGGAACAAGGCTAAAAACAATTCCAAAGCTAGAAATAATCTTTACACTTTTATTTGCATTTCTCCTCTGGGTCTTTCTAACAAAGTCCCTTACTTCTATAAAATGGCTCCCAGCTTTAGGAAGCGGTGTTCGTCTCCCAGGACAAGCGCTCATCTCAACAGCACTAAATACTGGCATACCATCTGTCATACGGGTCCATATAGCAATGACAATTCTCGGCTTATTGCTAGGAATAATCCTAAAACCAAAAAAACAAAGCCCTCCAGACTGGACAAGATTATGAAAACAACACTAAAAGTAATAAATAAAACAAAAAATAAAGTTATTTGCGACTGCGCAAAATTATATCCGGGCCTTCTAAAATATCTAGGCCTAATGTTCTCCCCTCCATTAAAGAAATCAAGTGGAGTTATTTTACAAATTTCAAGTAAAGATAGACCAAATCTGGGAATTCACATGCTCTTTGTCTTCTATAAAATCTCAGCAATCTGGTTAAATGAAAAAAACAAGGTTGTAAAAGTCTCAAAAGCCTATCCATTTATTTCTATACTAACATGTAAACAACCCTCAAGCAAAATCCTGGAGTGTCCAACAAAAATAATAGACAAAAATCTAATTTCTATTGGAGATGAATTGGAGATTTTAGAAAATAAACAATAAATTTAGGAAATTGACGCAATTGAATAATCATCAAACGAAACATCCGCATAATCTGTTCTAAGTGCTCCATGCCCACTAGTTAGCCCATCGCCAGAATCATCAGTCAAGCTTACCACTTCTCGCCAATTTCCAGTCCTTCCAATATCAGTATATAACCTTACTTCTACAACACCGCTAGGTCTATCCATAACTTCAGTTTTAAGACCAATCCAGGTATCTAATGGAATAAGGCTTGGTGGATTCCCATCTCTATCATAGGCTCCAGGGAATAACTTCTCTCCTCTTATATTTAAATCATCAATATATTCTCCTCCCTTCTTTGTCTCTATCATCGGTCTTCCGTCTGCTCTTAGACCTGCAGAATAAAAGTTATGATTTCCGCCTTCGCCATCTGCTCTTATATATAGATAAATACCACTCCATGCACCCCTCTCCTCTGTTTGAGTAGGATTATGTCTGTTTACTAAAAAATAACACTGTTCTGTTGTTGGCCCTGTTATATTCTGCCTTTGAAAAGCCCTAAATATGTTTTGTGGAAGTCTACCATCACCAGTATCTGTTGGATTAGAACTTCTGTATTCTCTAAGCCATCTCTGACCACTTGGATAATTGCCCGGTAACTCTCCCTGAACAGTCATACCTATTCCGTCTCTAACTTCTAAATAAGCACCAGAATTAACCCACCAAAATGGATCTTCACTATCACTCATAGGCCAAGCTTCTTCTATAATTCTTGGTCTCTCAAAATTATCTGTGAAAGTTAGTTGCTGTCTTCTAGCTAAAGCACTCTCAAGACCGCCCCTTCCTAGTCCTAAGGCAACTCCCGCAGCTATTCCTGCAGCGCCCTTAAGGAATCCTCTTCTTGAAATAGGATTACTGTCCATAATCCGGTCTAAAATGACCGTTTATAAGCGTTATGGATTAGAAGGCTCTGGTGAAAATCTTTTAGCAATTTCGCTATAAAATCGTCTAAAGGCTTACAGCATTAAAGATTTCTGGTCTAAAGTAGCTTTTTTGTAGCCAAAAGTGTTCTTTTAAAGAATAGACTTTTTCACCAGAGCCGGATTAGAAGTTTCTAATACTATAATCATCAAACTGCACATCCATAAAGTCTGTCCTAATTCCTGCATATTCTGAAGATGATATTATAGCCCCTCCATAGCTTTTACCATCATCAGCCACTTCCAAAATTAGCTGCCAATTCCCGGTCCTTCCATTGTCCATATAAAGCTTTATAGATAAGGTACTATCAGCATTATTCACAACCTCGCTTCTAAGCCCAATCCATGTATTTTTAGGCAACAGACTGGGGTTTGTATCCCTATTATAAGTTCCTGAA
>CAZWTE010000093.1:0-2993 GCA_964637465.1 uncultured Gammaproteobacteria bacterium
CACCATTCCTGTTCTTCCGCAAACAATCCTTTACGGGTTGAGCGTTGTTGGAGCCGTGTTCCTGCTGTGGGATGCCATTTCAGAGAACATGGCAATGATGGGCTTTGCCCAGATGGCAAGGATGGCAACGTTTGTCATGGCTCTCGTCCTTTTGGCAGTCGGTCTTATCCCGCTGCTTCACAGCTTTGGCGCGATAGGCTTCACCCTTCCGGAGTTCGCAGCCATAGTGGTCAACACGCTCTACATCGTAACCGGCTTCCTCCTCATCTACGGGGGAACGCAGGGGTTTTAGGCCCTGCAAAATAGAAAGCTTTTAATATTTATACCACTTTCTAGTTACAAAATGGGAATTTTTGACTTTTTGAAAGCCGAACCTGCGGATGAGCTTGTTAAATCTGTTTCACCTGCTGAACTTGGCAGGCGCTCGCTTGTTGAGGTTGTAAACGCTGGAACAGGTCAAGTGCTGAGGCAGCTGCACAAAGGAGAGACCGTAGATATTGGCGCTGGAATGGCTGCGCCTGGCGGAATAGAGCTGGCACATTTCTATGCCGCAGAAATGTTAGCAAGGATTTCCCACCTCCATGGCCAGTTCGCTTTCATGAATGATGGTAACGTTGCTTATTTTGACCTCGGTTCAATGAACGGGAGTGTTGTTGAAAGGAGAAGCCATAGCCCGCTCTCAATGGGCAACCCTTTGCCCGTCCTGTACTTTCAGATTCTGCACAACGTAACCGCAGCTTATCTTGTCAGGAACGCCATTTCCATGGCTGCTGAGCCAAGAAACCTTCCAGAGCACGTATTCCCACCGAATGGTGTGCGCTTAAAAAACAACGACGAGCTGTACCTTGGCTTCGTACACGGGTTTCACGTGCCAAGCGGACTTGGCAGGATTGTGGCTGGTGGGACTCATACGCTGCAGCCACCGCCGGCTGTCGTTCACAATGGCCAGATTACGGTGCCGAAGCTTGCTGTTTATATCCACAGCTGAGGTCCCATTCACTGCTTTTTTGCTGTTTTTCATAGAAATCTTTAAATATAGTTAATGCGAAAATTGGCTGTGAGACCAAAAAGGTGTGCCGGTTTAATGAACGCTAACAATAAGAAGATTCTGCTACTGCTGTTTATAGCTTTTGTTATGTTCCTCTCCCTTTCTGCGGTCGCGACAGCTCAACGGGAGAGTATCTGGAAGAGAACGTCAGATAACCTGTTAAACATAGCAAAGCTTGACTTTTTGGACAACGATGCTACTAAGCTTGCCTCGTTTATGAGAATAATGGTTTGGATTGTTGTCTTTACTGTGGTGTGGACAGCGCTTAGAAGACTAGGAGGTGGTGCTGCAGGAGCAGGCATGTTCGCAGGCGGCGCTTCCATGGCCATTGCTATGGTTTTTGCAACTGTGGGGTCAATCTTCATAAGCCCTGAGCTGTTAATTGGCATTGGTGAAAGCTACAGCACGGTTGTTGCGGCAGCCCTTGTTGGCTTTCTTGCCATCGGGCTTCTCGCTTTCCTTTATGGCGGCTTGCCTACAATGGTTCCTCCAGGCAGAATTCTCGCTATAACCCGACTTGTTTTCATTATACTCCTGCTGTATATTCTAGACCACATTAGCGGGTTCGTGGAAGGCAAGTTTACAACAAACTCTGCGGGCATTTTCAGTGTAGTGTACTTCACCCGTTTTAGTGATAAGTTTAGTTTAGATCAGGTATCCAAGAGAAGCATTAAATTCGTGGCAGCCGCTGCCAGAAGAATGAAAAAAATTGGGGCAAGATAAATATGGTGCTGTTTGATGCTGTTGCCGATTTTGTTGGATTCCTTCAGGTAGCCCTGATTGTCTTGGCAATCAAGGAAGTAATTGGCGTGTTTAGAGGGGACGGTAACAAGGGCGAAGGCGGCGGCTGGAATATGGGCAAGCTACTTGGCGGGGTCGGCGCCGGTGGAAATCAGGCTGCAACCATTGAAGCTGGGGACGTGGCTGCCCAGCAAGAGGAGGAAAGGCAGCGCAAACAGGAAGCTACTGAAATGGCGCAGCAGCGCAGGGAAATGGCTGACCTTCGGGCCGTACAGGCTCTTACGAAACGCGAGCTCACTGATTACGATGGAATAAGAAGAGATGTCGAAAAACTGATTGGTATTTTGCAGCGGATGCAGCAGGAACGCCGAGCAAATCCCGAACTGGTTGAAGAGATAAAGCAAACGATTGGCCACATACAGCCAAGTGCTGCTGATGTCAGGAATGTTGAGCAGATGCTCAGGACAAGGATTGCAGACTTGGACGCTGTTGAAACTGCCGAACTTGGGAATGTCGCAGGAATGTGGCAAAGCACCAGGCGGGAAATAACTGACATTTCAAAGGGAAACGTTAAGGGATGGGCAGGCTCAGCTGGAAAAGGGCCAAACCCGAAAAAGCTGACACAGGCCAAGCAGAGGTTTGAACAGGATGCTGCAAACAGGGCGAAAGACCAGCTCGCCCAAACGAGAAAAACGCTTGAACAGCATGCTCTTGGCATTTCCAGCCTCGAGCGGGCGTTTGGAATGCAGTTCAATTCTGCAATGACGGCACTGCAGGGAAACAACCTTGGCCAAGCAATTGTCAACCTTGAAGCTGCCAGGGAAGACGTTAAGAAAATAGAGGAAGGCCTTAAGGTACTCGGCAGAAATGACGTAAACAGAGTTGGGCAGGATATCAGAAGAAAGCTGGCAGACCTGCAGGCGGAGACAAAACTGAACTTCCTTAGCGAGATGGGCGTAACGCGGCAGGCAAGGGCTGTCAGTGCGGCGGTATCAGCTAAAGGTAAGTTACAAGGCGTCGCCAAGGGCCTAAGAGGTGTTAGCCAATTTGTTAAAGTTTCCGGGAAGAACTTAAAGGTAAGGTTCGGCAAAGGCAAAGGTCCTTAAATCTTTCTATAATTCAATACGCCTTCCCAAACCAACTTATAATGCCTTCTTTGCCGCAACAGAATTGCTCTGCATGGTTAAACTCAGCGAGTAGGGTC
>CAZWTE010000094.1:0-2971 GCA_964637465.1 uncultured Gammaproteobacteria bacterium
AAAAAAATGGGTGCAATCGGACTATTTAACGAAAAATATGAGGATAAAGTGACAGTTTATACTATTGGAAGTTTTTAAAGGGAGTTTTGCGGTGGACCGCATGTGGAGCACACCGGGATCATTGGAAAAATCAAAATTACCAAAGAAGAAGCAGTCTCTGCCGGTGTCCGAAGAGTCAGAGCACAGATTGTAGCGCAGTAGGCAGGTATTATGTTAAGATGCATTTAGGCCTCCTTTCAGGCAAAAATTCATATGAGCTTCCTGGAAAATCTAACTGGCTTTTTGCCCATAGGAAAAAAGGAAGAAAAATTAGAATACTTCTTTGCCGCTAATATTGGTGTGGAAAAAATCACCGCCGCCCTTTGGACTATAGAAGGTAAGAATTTAAAGATTTTGGATATAGCCTCCCAAGCATATTCTTCACAGGGAGAGACTGTTTTAATAATAGATAAACTTCTGGATCAAGTTTTAGGCCTGAAAGAGATTGAGCCGCAAAAGATTCTGTTTGGCGTGCCTGACTTATGGATTGCGGATGATAATTTAAAAGATGAGTATTTAAAGACTCTGAGAGCGCTTATTAAAGAACTGGAGCTTATTCCGATGGCTTATGTAGCCAATAGTCACGCCCTGGTCCATTTTTTAGAAAAACAAGAAGGCATCCCGACTACGGCGATTTTAGCGGGAATTGATAAATCACACCTGACAGTGATAGTGGTAAGGGCCGGTAAAATTGACGGAGTAAAAGTGATCAAAAGAGGTGAAAGCGCCGGTTCAGATATTGAGAAAGCGCTGCTGACATTTACCGATGTGGAAACTTTACCTTCCAAAATTTTAATTTACGGAGAAGCAGCTTCGGAATTAAAGCCTCAGCTGCTGTCTTTTTCCTGGATGTCAAAACTATCTTTCTTGCATTTTCCTAAGATTGAGGTTTTGAGAGAAGAACTGGAAATTAAAAGCGTCTGTTTGGCCGGCGGATCAGAAATAAATAGTAATGTTGTGTATGTAGACCAGCCGGTGAAGAAACAAACGGAGCGGGTAAGTATTTTGTCAGAAAATTCAGAAAAGTCAGCAGAATCAATGGAGCAGACTACGGATGAAACTGATTTCGGTTTCATGGTCGGAGACGTAGCAGAGCAGAAAGAATCAGATAAGCCGGACAAAATCAGCGGACCAGAAGACTATCAATCAGGCGCGGAGGAAAGTGGATTAACGGCTCCCCAGGAATCTTTTGGAATTGAATCAGCTGAGGATGGTTTGACGGCACCGGCTGCTGCAGAAACAAAAGAGGATCATAAAAGGCTGCCCAATATAGCTTTACTTGGAATTATTTTGGTGACAGTTTTTATTACCGGCGCTTATGTGTTTTTGCCAAAAGCAGATGTAAAAATATTTGTTGAGCCAAGGATTTTAGAAAAAGATACAGAAATTATGGCTGATCCCGGCCGGAAAGAGATTGATGAAGAAGCTAAAATAATTCCGGGTCAAATTATTGATGCGGAAGTGTCCGGTACTGCCAAAGAAACAGCCTCCGGTAAAAAACAAATCGGCGATCCTGCAAAAGGGACAGTTATAGTATATAACAAAACAGCCGGTTCAATATCTTTGAGCAAAGGAACGCAGATTAGCGGTTCTCGGGGGACAAAGTTTGTTTTAAATACCAGTGTCAATATTGCCTCTCCGTCAGCTACTGATAGCGGTATTACCTTTGGAAAAGCCAATACTACAGTGACGGCTGTGTCTATTGGGGCGGATGGGAATTTACCGTCCGGATCTGATTTTGTGGTGGCAGGTTATTCGACTGATAAACTGGCTGCAAAATCCGAAGGCAACTTTGCCGGAGGAACTTCAAAAGATGTCACGGTTGTTTCCAGTGAAGATACCCAAAGATTGCTTGCCAAGCTGTCTTCAGATTTAAAACAACAAGCCCAACAAAAGTTGCAGGAAAAGTATCCCGACAAAAAAGTCTTAAAAGAAGCTTTATCCGAAAACATTATCCGGAAAAGTTACAGCAAAAATATCAATGACCAAGCAAGTGAATTTTCTTTGAATATGACTGTGAAATATACCGGCACTGCTTTTAATGATACTGATCTGAAAACGGTTGTTTCTAAACTAGTGACCACCCAAGTACCTGATGACTTTCAACTTAACATTGCGGAAACCGAAACGCAAGCTGATGTAGCTAAATTAGAAAAGGGAGGCAAGCTCATATTCTTGGCTAAGTTTAGGGCCAAACTGATGCCAAAAGTTGATACGGATAAAATTAAAGACCAGATTAAATTCAAGACTCCTGCTGAAGTAGGGAATTTACTTAAGGGAATGGATAACATTTTGGGCGCTGAAACTAAATTAACGCCTGCTTTGCCGGCATTTTTGCAGCGTTTGCCAATATTTTCAAAAAATATCAGAATTGAAGTAGGGCTTAAATGATCACTGTTCCCAAGCTAATATCCGTAGGATTTCTCTTAATTGGTGTCTTTATTCTCATACAAATAATTTTGCCAGTTATCTCATTTCAAATTTGGGCATTGGGACAGAGTTATCAAAACCAAATTTTGATTAGCCCGAAAAACTCCGGACAAGTTTTAGGGATTTCTGTGCAAAGAAAAGATAGTTTTCCGGCTTTTATTTCTTCTCTAAAAAGACAGACGCTGCCAAATTACGAAAAATTTACTTTATCCATCTCCAAGCTTAAAATCGAAAAAATGGATGTCTGGGTTGATTCTAATGATTTGTCAAAAGGCCTTGTCCACCTACCAGGCTCCGTTTTGCCGGGCGAAAAGGGCAATGTGTTCATTTCCGGCCATTCGGCGCTCCCGCCTTTTTCGGCGCTAAAAAGCGCGCCTTTTGCAAAGCTGTCCGATTTAAAAAGGGGAGAACAAATAATAGTGGAAACCCCGGGATCGAAATTTGTTTATGAGGTGATTGGTTTTAAAATAGTTGACCCGACTGATTTATCAGTAATTGGGGC
>CAZWTE010000095.1:0-2898 GCA_964637465.1 uncultured Gammaproteobacteria bacterium
ATAAACAAAAGTACATCCTTACCGGCCTCATCACGGAAGTATTCGGCCATGGTTAAAGCTGACAAAGCCACCCTTTGCCTGGCTCCGGGCGGCTCATTCATTTGTCCGAAAACCATGGCTGTTTTATCAATCACCCCGGAATCAATCATCTCGTGGTATAAATCATTTCCTTCCCGGGTCCTTTCACCGACTCCGGCAAACACCGAATAACCGCCGTGTTCCTGGGCAATATTCCTAATCAGTTCCTGTATTAAAACAGTCTTTCCCACTCCCGCCCCGCCAAACAAACCAACTTTTCCGCCTTTTACAAACGGAGCCAATAGGTCAATAACCTTAATACCGGTTTCAAAAACTTCGGAGGTGGTTGATTGCTCGTCAAAAGCAGGGGCAGTACGGTGAATCGGCAAAGTCTTTTTGCTTTTAACCGGACCTTTTTTATCAATCGGTTCACCCAACACATTAAACAACCTGCCTAAAACTTCATTGCCAACCGGCACGGAAATCGGAGCTCCTGTATCTACTGCTTCCGTACCTCTTTCCAGCCCGTCTGTTGTACCCATAGCCACTGCCCAGACTGCACCTTCACCAAGATGCTGCTGTACCTCTAACACCAACTTACCCTTGTTTAAAGTAAGTTCCAATGCGCTATAGATAGCAGGCAGACCTTTCGGATCAAACTCCGCATCCACTACTGCCCCAATAACTTGAGTAACCTTACCTCTATTCATACCAATCCTTTCTTGGTTACGAAAGTTATATCAGAGGAGCCACATTGAAACGAAGTTTCAAGCGGACCTGCTGATATAACCTGTACCACCTTACCGATATTGTTTTTCATCCTTAATCCATAATTCTGATTACTGCATTGCCGCCGCAGCGGTTGTTATCTCCAATAATTCCTTGGTAATTGAATCCTGGCGGGTCTTATTATAAGTCAGGTTTAAATCATCCACAAGCTCCATGGCATTATCCGTCGCATTTTGCATAGCAATCATCCGGGCTGAATGTTCTGAAGCCTTAGTTTCCAACAATGATTGGTAAATCTGGATTTGCAGGTGATGGACTAAGACATAATCAAGCAGCTTTGCTGGATCCGGTTCAAATAGGAATTCCTTTTTTCCACCTTCCAGGTGCGTGCCTGGTGTCGCCTTACTTTCACCTGGAAGGTGAGTCTCAGCTACGCTGGCAATGACACTATCCATATCCATTGGCAGTAACTTCACCTTGGTTGGTTCCTGTCTTAAAGTTGAACCAAAGCGGGGATAGACAATATAAGCTTCGCCAATCTCTTTGGCCAAAAAGGCATCCATTAACAGCTTGGCCAGCTGGACAGCCTGCCGAAAAGTTACTACATCCAAATTTTCAAAATCCGCCTGTAAATCTTTTCCGGTCCTGGCAATAAATTGGCGACCTTTTTTACCAACCGTATAAAAAAAAGTGTCCGCAGACAAAAGACCCGAGCCAGTAATTAACCTGAATAAATTAGTATTTAAAGCCCCGCATAAACTTTTATCTGTAGAAAGCAAAACCGCCCCAACCTTTTTTGCCTCATTACCGTAAAGCAGGGGATGGGAGGCAATATCTACCAACGGCAACAACCTTTTTAAGGCATCGCTTAAATTAAAGCTGTATGGCCGGCCGTTTATAGCCTGGTTTTGGGCCCTTCTCATTTTGGTGGCCGCCACCATCTGCATGGCCTTGGTAATCTGGGCCGTATTCTTGACTGACCTTATTCTTCTTCTAAGTTCTCTTGTGTTTGCCATATATCCCCACAAACTCTTTAGTTATCTTTTCCAGTTCTTTTGTCATTTTTTCATCCAATTCTCTCCTGGATACTATTTCACTCATCAACTTTTTATCCCGAAGTTTAATATGGGCAATATATTTTTGTTCAAATTCCCTGGCTCTTTCTACCTCAATTTCATCCAAATACCCGTTAGTAGCTGCCCAAAGAATAACAACCTGTTCTTCCACCGGAACAGGAGAGAAGGGAGGCTGCTTCAATATCTCTGTCAGTCTTTTACCCTTTTCAATCTGGGCGCGGGTAGCCGGGTCTAAATCAGAAGCAAACTGGGCAAAGGCTTGTAAGGCCCTGAATTGGGCCAAATCCAACCGGAGCGGCCCGGCCACTGCTTTCATGGCCTTGATTTGGGCATCTCCACCCACCCGGGACACTGATAAACCAACGTTAACTGCAGGCCGGATTCCGGCAAAGAACAAATCACCTTCCAAATAAATTTGTCCGTCGGTAATGGAGATGACATTAGTGGGGATATAGGCTGACACATCACCCGCCTGGGTTTCAATAATAGGCAAAGCGGTCAAAGAGCCACCCCCGAAATCCTTATTTAGCTTGGCAGCCCGCTCCAATAACCGGGAATGCAGGTAAAATACATCTCCCGGGTAAGCTTCCCGCCCGGAAGGCCTTCTTAAAAGCAAAGACATCTGCCTGTAACTTTGGGCATGCTTGGACAAATCATCATAAACCACCAATACATCCTTACCCTGATCCATGAAATATTCACCCATGGCGCAACCGGCATAAGGGGCAATATACTGCATGGTGGCTGACTGCGAAGCAGTAGCAGAAACCACAATGGTGTGGTCCATAGCCCCGATTTCCTCCAGTTTGGCTACCAGTTGGGCCACTTTAGAGGTTTTCTGGCCGATTGCCACATAAATACAAATTACATCCTTTTGATTGATAATGGTGTCAATGGCAATGGTGGTTTTCCCGGTATTCCTATCACCAATGATTAACTCCCTTTGCCCCCGGCCAATCGGAATCATGGCATCAATGGCCTTAATGCCGGTTTGCAAAGGGGTATTAACTTTTTGACGGGTAATAACTCCGGGAGCAATCTTTTCTACCGGATAACTGGAGTTGGTTTTAATTGC
>CAZWTE010000096.1:0-2761 GCA_964637465.1 uncultured Gammaproteobacteria bacterium
AGATGGATATGCGGGTGAGAGAACAATCCGTTTTAAGGATACCAGAAAAGAAGTACTGATGCTTTACCAGACTTTATTTGTCAATTTATTTAATCTTAGGGGGGTTATAAAAGCAATGAGTGATACCAGAGCTTACCTTCTGGAGATAAATAGTCTGCCTTTGGCTAATTGGTTTAAAATAAACATTAAATCAAAAAAGGATGATCTTCTAAGTAAGATCGGGATGTTACCGGAAGAAGAGATAGCTTCGTTTTTGAGGGGTTTATTTGATGCAGAAGGCTACGTGGCAAGGGATGCAAGACAAATTTGCTTGGGAATGACAGACAAAAAAATCATAAAGATTTGTCACCAACTTTTTTTGCGATTTGAAATACTGTCTTCTATTTCTATTTCCGATAGAACAGGCGAAAATTGGAAGACCAGCTACAAAATTTTAATTAGCAATAAGAATTCTATTGAACAATTTCTAAGCAAGATAGGTTTTTCTTCTTTAGAAAAACGAAACGAAGCATTCAGGATTGCGGATCAAATGAAAAACAATACTTCGCCAAGTTTTAAAATACTCCCCTTTCCTAAGCAATATCTGCATGAAAAGTGTAAGCCTTTTATTGTGGCATCACAGCTGAAGAAATTCCTGGGCAGCGGGAGAAATCTTAAAAATTTCATTACAGAATCTACGCTTTTATCGCTGATTGAAATGCTTAAAAAAGAAAGTATGCATAGCAATGAAATCCGGCAAATAATTGATGAGTTAAATATTTTCTTAAAAGGCGGGGTAATATTTCAGCAGATTATTGATAAAAAAAGGACCAAATCTTCTTATCCTTTGCTTTACGATCTTGAGGTGTTTCCTTGTCAAAACTTTATTGCAAATGGTCTTTTGTCACATAACTCTCGCTGGGCAACTCACGGCGGCATCTCTGAGGTGAATGCCCATCCCCATTTTTCTTCTGATAAAAGCTTTGTTTTGGCCCAAAACGGCATTGCGGAAAATTATCAGGAATTAAAAAGTGAATTACAAAAAAAAGGCTATAAATTCGAGAGCGAAACAGATACGGAAGTAATAGTAAGGCTGATAGAAGATAAATTAAAGTCGTCAGATAAAATTAAGGAAGCTGTCAGGGAGGCTTTTTTAGAACTTGATGGCAGGAATACTATTATAGTTTTAACAAAAGAAGGGGAAATTTTGGCTTTAAGAAATGGCTCGCCTTTGGTGGTGGGAGTCAACGGTTCCGAAGTGTTTTTCTCATCCGATACCTTGTCATTTGCGCCGCATGTAGAGAAATTTATTGTTGTAGAAAACGGACAAATGGTAATTTGGGATGGCAAATTAACTCTTGCCAATATCAAATCAGGCAAAAAGTTGGATTATCACCCGGAAAAGATCAATTTCCAGAGTAGCAAAGTGGATAAGGAAGGGTATGACCATTTTATGCTCAAGGAAATCCACGAAAGCCCTTATGTGGTCAATCAGGCGATTAACCAGGATCAGGCTAAATTAGCAGATTTTGTCCAAGTCATCAAAAAGGCCAAAAATGTCTATACTATTGGTTCGGGCACAGCCGGAGTCGCCGCCTCCCAGATTGCTTTTTACCTTAGGGTGTTTGGCAAAATTAAAGCAGAAAGCGTAATCGGGGCTGATATATATGAATATTATGATTTATTGGGCCGGGATGATTTGATGATTGCTCCTTCCCAATCAGGTGAAACAGCTGATGTTTTGGAAGTGCTGGAATTTGCCAGAAAAAAAGGAGTCAAGGTTGCTTCTTATGTGAATATGCCTGGTTCAACTATGTCCCGGATTTCTGATTTTGCCTTTTCTGCCCAGGCCGGGCCGGAAATTTGCGTCATGTCCACCAAGATGTTTACCTCCCAGACTGCCTGGGGGTATTTGCTGGGAAAAGTGATAAGTAATAAGGGAAAAGAGGGAAAAGAGAATTTAAAAGAACTGGCAGATGAAATGGAAAAATATTTAAATACCGGCAGCAATCATCAAGCCATAAAAAAATTGGCTAAAGACCTAGCCAGCCATAAAGATATATTTTTATTGGGTAAATACCAAAATTTTAATATTGTTAAGGAAGGAATGATTAAAATTATTGAGGGGTCATATCTCCATGCGCACGGGATCCCGGCCGGGGACTTAAAACATTATGCCATTACTTTAATGGAAAAGGGGGTGCCGGTAGTGGTAGTAGTGTCAGCGGATGTGGCCAAAGATGACGTGATTAATGCGGTTAACCAGGTTAAGGCCCGGGGGGCCACAGTGGTCGGGATCTCCCCTGCTCCATTGTCCAGCTTTGACTACTATATCCCGGTACCTGATACCGGTGAAACTGCAGCCATTATGAATATAATTCCCTTGCAGCTTTTGGCCTATTATATGGCAGTAGAATTAGGCCATAATGTAGACAAGCCAAGGAATATTGCCAAAAGCGTGACTGTAAAATGACGTGAAGTGTCATCCTGAGCGAACGTAGCGAGTCGAGGGATCTAATCAATTATGCAGGACACTAGTAAATTATTTATGCTGCTGGGGACAATCATGTTACTCTTGGGGTTACTTGCTAACATCATGCCTAATTTCCCCAAATTTCCGGGGGATATTTATATTAACAAGCCAGGCCTGAAAATCTATATCCCCTTTACTTCAGCCATTATTCTTTCTATTCTTCTTACTTTGTTCTTCAATTTTTTCAGGATGTTAACTGCTGTTGCAGCATTAGAGTCGTAAATGGTAAAATCTTCATGCTTTGCTACA
>CAZWTE010000097.1:0-2744 GCA_964637465.1 uncultured Gammaproteobacteria bacterium
AACCCTGGACCAAGAGATTAAAAGTCTCCTGCTCTACCGCTGAGCTACCGGCCCGCGGGTCTATTGTACTAAATTTGCTTCAAATTTGCTATTATTTACATATGCCCCTGAGTTTAAACTGGGTTGACTGGGTAATTATTGGCATACTTTTTCTTTTTGCCCTGGAAGCTTTGGGTCGGCCGTTAATTTTGGAACTTTTGGATTTTGCCAGTTTTCTTTTGGCAGGCTTGTTATCTTTTAGTTATTACAACTTTCCGGCCCGGTTTTTTGAGGCCCAATTTAAAATCCCTCATGGCTTATCTTTGGTTTTAGGCTTTATGGCCGTTTGGTTTCTGACAGAGGCTATATTTTATCTGGCGGTTAGATTAATATTACCCAGGGTCCTCAGGTTAAAAATCCCCGCGTCTAAAATTTTATCCGTTATTCCGGCTTTGCTCCGCGGCTTGGTTTTTATTGCCATAGCATTGGTGATGGTGGCTACTTTTCCGATCCAGCCCTCAATTAAAAAAGCGGTTTTAGATTCAAAGTTGGGAAACCAGATTCTTAATCGCGCCTACAGATTAGAGCAACCGGTCAAGCAGGTGTTTGGCAGAGTCAGCAATGATTCCTTAACTTTTTTGACAATCAAGCCAAAAACAGATGAAAAAGTTAACTTAGGTTTTCAAACTGCACAGTTTTCCTCAGACGAACAAACTGAAAATCAAATGGTGGAGCTGGTAAATCAGGAAAGGATCAGCAGCGGGGTTAAGGCTTTAACTCTTGACCGGAAATTGCGTTCTGTAGCCCGGTCCCACAGCGCTGATATGCTCACCAGAGGTTATTTTGCCCATTATTCACCTGAAGGTTTGACTTTGGCTGACCGCGCCTTAAATGCTGAAATAGATTTTATAGTAGTGGGGGAGAATTTGGCTTATGCGCCTAACCTGGAGCTTGCCCATAAAGGGTTAATGAATTCAGAAGGCCACAGGGCGAATATTTTGTCTGCGGATTTTAGCAGAATTGGCATCGGGGTAATGGATGGGGGAGTGTATGGGAGGATGTTTACCCAGGTATTTGCCAATTAGAGTCATGTTCTTCAATACTAAATTATTAGTCATAACCAGTTTATTTGTTATCATTACGGGTTTTAGTTTTCTGTGGTTTGGTCTAAACCAGGATCCGTCTGCCAGTCCTGCACCGTTGCCGGTTTCCGCTCCAGTTCTTGTTGCATCGCCAGCTGCCGCAACTCCCGCAACTTTACCTTCCCACTTGACGAGCCATGGCCCTGAGCGAAGTCGAATGGGTGGGAAGGTGATCGGAGTAGAAGGAGAAAGGGTAGTTGTGGCAAAAGTAGTGGACGGGGATACCATCGGGTTAATAAACGGGCAGACGGTTCGTTTTATCGGCATTGATACCCCGGAGACTGTTGACCCCCGCCGGCCGGTCGGTTGCTTCGGCAAGGAAGCCTCAAATGAAACCAAGAGCTTACTAGTAAATAAGGAAGTTATTCTGCAAAAAGATGTGTCGGATACAGATAAATATAACAGGCTGCTCCGTTATATTTTCCTGCCGCTGGACAATGGCCAAATTCTTTTTGTGAATGATTATTTAGTCCGGGAAGGATTTGCCAAAGTGCTAACTTATCCTCCGGATGTTAAATATAATGAGCAACTGCGGCAGGCTGAAAAAGAAGCCAGAGAAAACAACAGGGGATTATGGGGAAGATGTACTTAATATGGTAAACTGGAAATAGGATATGAAAAAGTTTATCTTGCAGTTCCTGCTGTTGGTGATTGTGCTTTTGATTGCCCTGTTTGTTTATAAAACAAGCCCCTCCTTGTCCGGCTTGCCTTTTGTGCCGGCAGCTACTGCTTTCCGCCAAATTCAAGTGGGCAATGCCCAATTTAGAGTAGAAGCGGCAGATACCCCGGAGAAAAGAAGCAAGGGTTTGGGAGGCAGGCAGGTTTTAGGTCAGGATGAAGGCATGCTGTTTATTTTTCCCGAAAGCGGCAAACATGCGTTTTGGATGAAAGGTTTAAACTTTCCCCTGGATTTTATCTGGATCAGAAGGGATAAAGTGGTAGATATAACTGAAAATGTCCTGCCTCCAACACCGGGACAGCCTGATTCAGACGTGCCTATTTACCAGGCAAAAGAGGATACAGATAAAGTTTTGGAAGTTAACGGCGGGACGGTCAAAAGGCTGAATATTCAAGTGGGGGATTTAGTTCATTAGTATGATTGAAATACTGCCTATCAGGTTATTAACAGATGAAGACAGCCGGATTTTTGGCAATCTTAACGTGGCTTTGGCTAAGCTTTACAGGAGCGGATTACCGGTTGAAAACGGGATAGTGGTTACTGCTCCCGAGTTTAAATTAAGGTCTATTTTGGAGCATTATGATTTTGGCAAAAAAGAAATTTTCGAACAGTCATTAACTTTAGTAAAGAAAGAAGTTTATTCCATCCCCATCCCGCAGGTATTACTTACCGAAACAGGCAAACACAGGGATTTTTTCCTGAAGGGAGAGAGGATTAAGTCTGTTAAGGAGCTTTGGATTGTATTGCTGGAGTTTTGGCTTAACCGGATTAAAAACAAACTCTGGGAAAATGGGTTTTACCCGGGGGCCGCAGAGAATTTGGATCCTCAAACCGTAATTTTTATTAAAAAACTTGAAGGTTTTGGCAGCGCCTTTTTTGATCCTTTGCAGGATGATGTGGAGGTTGGGGTAAAAACCGGGAAATTACACCCAAATGACCTGAAA
>CAZWTE010000098.1:0-2732 GCA_964637465.1 uncultured Gammaproteobacteria bacterium
CTTGCCGTTACGGAAACGGTTGCGCTCTTGGATTTTGTCGTCGTGACAGAAGACGATGTGCCTGATGCAGTTATCGTGCTCACGCATTCAGCGGAGCCTTGAATTATGCGCCACGTTGCCGTGGTCTCCGCGTTGTGCGACATCGATCCTACGTCTTTGGCAGCTGCATGGCCGGATGAAACAGCGCACCCCCCGGAGCCGCTCCATGTTAATGTTGCTGATCCAAGGTCGCCGCCTGCTACTGCAGTCGCGCTCACGTCGAACTCGCTGCCCTGCGCAACTGACGAGGAAGACGCGGTTGCCGTCACTGATTTTATGACTATCACATTTACGTTCGTGTTGGTCACGGTCGTGTCGGACGCGCTGTCGATTTGTATTGACTGAAACTTGTGTGTTGCGCCGGGCGATACTGCTTTCATGCCCGAGAAAGTGGCAGTTGTGCTTGCGCTTGCGCCCAGGGACGTGGAAAAATCGCTGCCTGTATAGGATGTCTTCTCAGCCCAGCTGCCGTCGACCAGCAGGCTTACCGAGCCTATGTTTGCGGAGTTTTGCGTGTCCTCGCTCTTTATGGAAGCCTGGCATGAGAATGTCGCGCCGTTCTCAACGACGACCGTGCCGGACATGCCGTTGCACGTGAACGATTCTACGCTGACGGCTGCGTAAGTAAGCGGAACAGAGAATAGAGCCAATGCCATCATGAAAAGAATTTTTATGGCTGTGCTGTTTCTAGTCATCCAGATTACCTCTTATCCCGTATTATTGATCGTTATCGTCCTTAGTGCAGTCATATTCCTGTTGCCAAGCGTGTCGTTAGCATGCACCTTGAATATGTACTGGCTCGTGTTCAGGCTTGTATGGTTCCTGAACCACGCTGTTCTGGCAACGGAGAAGTTTGTCATGGTATAGTTGGTGCCGTTCAGCTCGAGCCTCACTACATCCGCTAGCTCGTTAAGTGTAAGGTTGACAAACAAATAGCTTGCATTCACTACGGAATTGTTGCCGGGCGTGGGCGAGACGTACGTTATTTGGGGCCCGAGAGTGTCAATAGTGAAGAATATTTCGGAAAAGTTGAATGTCGTGCCTGCAGTGTTGTTCGCGTAAACATTTATGACGTTGAGGCCATTACCATCATTATCATCATCAGCGGTAAACGTGGTATTCGTGCAGTTGAAAAATGTTCCTACAAGGCCATTCAGCTTGTACCAGCACTGCGAAACCGGTCCGCTTAGGGTGAAGTTAAGCGAGATATTCGTGCTGGTGTATGTGGTATTTGCAGGTGACGTTATGCTCATTGTCAGGTTTGTAGTAGCGTTCACTGTAAAGAATATAGCAGACGAGTTGTAGACTGTGCCGTTGGTGCTATTCGCGTAGACAGTTATGTTGTTGGTGCCGTTTGCAGCAGTGAACGTGTTGTTTACGCAGTAAATCAGGGACACGTTTGTATTGTTGTTAAGTCTATACCAGCATTGCGACGGAGTGCCGATGACAGTATAATTCAATGAAACCGTTGTGCTTGCATAAGTCGTATTGGCTGGCGACGACACGTTTATCGTGAGACCGATAGTGTCCACCGTAAAGAATATTGTTGACGAGTTGAACACCGTGCCGTTGGTATTGTTGGCATATAGAGTTACATTGTTAGAGCCCTCCGGTGCTATAAGCGAGGCGTTCAGGCATCCTATCAAGGTCACGTTTGTATTGTTGTTAAGTCTATACCAGCATGCATAAGCCGTGCCGTTTACTGTATAATTTATCGTGACGTTCGAGTTTGTGTACGTCGTGTTTGCAGGCGACGATATGCTTATTGCGATTTTGGATGTGTTCACCGTAAAGAATATCGTGGATGAATTGAACACAGTGCCTGCTGAATTGTTTGCGTAAACCCTTATTCTGTTCGTGCCCGTCGAGGCTGTGAATAAAGTGCCGTAATTGCACAACAGTGTTACATTGGAAGCACCATTGAGTTCATACCAACATGCCGATGTTGTTCCATTAACAGTGTAATTAAGGGCAAGGGTGCTTGTTGAATAAGTCGCATTCGCGGGCGAGCTTATGGTTATGGTAAGGTTTGTCGTGCGGGGGCCGAAGCTTCCCCGCCCTATCAGGTTGAATGTTGTCGCATTTGTCGCGTAATTCCAGTCAGTGTCGTAGCACTCGAACTTCACTGTATAGTTCTGGTTATCTGTCATACTTGAAGTAGTGTGATTATACGAGTGCGATGTGGAATCTGTCGATACAAAGTTGCCTGTATAGCTCCACCATTTCGCTGCATAGCTGAAATAATATGTTGTTGCATTGTTGTATTTTGTCGTGTTGCACGCAGCTTGGAAAGATGATGTATTGGTACTGTTAGTCCCGCACGAGTTGCGGTCGAATGTGCCGTAATCATAAATATTCACGTAGCATACGGCCTGTTCGCTTGTGGTCGCAGTAAACAATATGCTCGTCGCATTTATTACCTGTTCGGCGGTTGGCGAAGTTATGTTTATAGTCGGCGCTGATTTGTCTATTATCCGGAACGTGGCATCCTTTACCACACCGCTGTCGCCGCTGGCCGTGTCTGTTACAAAAACTTTTACGGCGTAGTCGCCCGCTTCCCAGACGCCGCCAGAGGCGTTTATCCTTACATAGCCGCCGGATGTTATATTTGCCCTTCCTATGATGTCATTGCCGCTGAAATTGATAACCTGAAATGTGGCATTAGAGTATGAGCGGCAGCTGTCGCTCCAGCA
>CAZWTE010000099.1:0-2721 GCA_964637465.1 uncultured Gammaproteobacteria bacterium
CCCGCGGTAAATATTGCCTCTGCCAGCTACAGTCCCTGCTACATGTGTCCCGTGGTTCGCGCCATCCTGCGTGCTGTTGCTATCCAAATCATCTGTAATAAAATCCTTCTCAGCAACAACCCTGCCGAACAGTGCAGGATGACTGCTGTTCATGCCCGTGTCGATGACACATACCTTGACGCCGGAGCCGTTGTAGTAGGGCCATGTCTGGTTCGCGCCGATAAGCGGGGCTGAAATATCCAGCAGCGGCTGACTTTTCCGCTCAAGCCATACCCTTTTCACCGCAGCGGAGCTTTCCAGAAAAACAAGGTTGCTTCTGCTTATGTTGGCCGAATAAAACCCGCCGGTGAAATTCTCGTATTCCACGGATGCCGAGGCTATCAGCGGCAGCGCGCTTTCGTCCGCCTTGACAATAACCTTCACGTAGTCGCCGCTTTGCAAATAAATTGACGGCTCTATTTTGTCGGCGGACGCGATTGCGGACAAAGCCAGGACAGCAAGAACAAAGGCAGCGATTCTCATTTTACAAATAAAGAGAATAAAATTATTTTAACCAAAATATGGAATAAAGTTCCGCATTAAGGATAATTCTGAGAAGTTCCTACCGACGAAACATTTTTCTGAAAGTTTCCGTCATACTTTTTCATACACTTTTGCATCACAAGGCAATTACGCTTGCAACTTCATAGTGATTAAATCGCGATTATATCGCCGCAATAAAGCTTATAAGCGGACGTTACCAAGGAAAAAGTAATGTCTGAAGGCGTGGGTGTGGAAAGGAAGATAATCACGCTGCTGGACAAGCGGCTGCTGTCTACTTCTCAGATTGCAAAAAAGCTCAGAATGCGCAGGGAAGTAGCTACCGGCTATCTTGAAGCGCTCGTCCACCAGGGCAAAATAAAAAAGGAAAAGGTCGGGCGCTCGAATATTTACACAATTTACCGATAGTGGAACAAATATATACGGGAAAAATCAATAGTTAAGAAGGATGTCGTTGCGAATGGATATGCGAAAAGGCGTTGTCAAGGGGTTCGTCGCAGTCAGCGCAGTCTTCATGCTCGCGCTAGCCGTCTTTTTCGTCGCCAACTACATTTTCACGGCATTCGCCTCGGTCACGCTCGTATCCAACAAGGTCGGTTTCCTTGCGAACGCGACTTTTGACACGAACCAGACGGATATAACAATAAACCTTACCATAAGCCTGGGCAACATGACAGGCCTTGGCGTTCCTGTACAGGCAATAGACATCAACCTTTCAGAAGCCGGCTTCGGGAACATAAGCGCCGAGCAGATAAGGTGTCCTGACAATGTCACGACATGGGATAATTCTACTCCTTTATCAGGCGTCCTCCGCTGCGCGAACACGACGGGCAACACGCTGGAAGGCAATATCCAGATAATGATACGCAACCTGTCCGCGCGCTCAAGCCCCGGAATTCCCACGTTCAACGTGAGCGCAAAGAGAAACTCTTCCATACTCCTTGAAAACAGCACCGCTGTGCAGGTGACATTCCTTGAGCTGCAGGCTTCGTCTTCCCTCAACGACACGACTTCAGGCATCCACGAGCAGCGCAGCTATAACTTTACCATAACAAACAACGCGACAGACGGGGACTACTTCGACACCATAGACCAGATAAGGATAGATTACACGGGCTCCGGCTTCACCGACACTGGCGACGGCAATGTGACGTGTCCGAAGATCCCTGCAACGACCGGCGTGCAGTGGGACAGGTCGAACAGCTCCGCTGCCAATACAATAACCTGTTCGAAAGGTGGAAGCGCCGAGGTTTTGGGCAAGGGCTCATCAACGAACATTCTGGTTGAAAGATGGGGCGCGTCGCCGAGGGCTGGAACCCTGCGGTTCAGGATAATTGTAAATGGTACCAATGCTAACGGCACTTATACAACCGCGAACCAATCAAGCCCCAACGTTGTCGTGAACGGCACGATAAACATAACAGCGACCTCGATGACGCCTGTAAACGTGGCAGTTAACCGCACGAACGTAACAGTGATCAGGTACGCTTTCACGACTGTAGGCGAGCAGTTCAATGTCTCTGTCATCAAGGTGACGCTGGGCGGGACGGCAGCCGCCGGCGATATCGATGGCGTAAGGCTGATAAACGACACAGACGCTGACAATGTTTTGGACAGCGGGGATTCGCCTGTATTCAATGCATCGGCCCTGACGTCCGCGAGACAGTACGAATTCACGGGGATCAACTTCATAGTTAACCAGAACCAGACGCTGCTGCTTGTTGCAAACATCTCGGGCGCAGCCACGGCAGGAAGAACAGTGATATTCAACATAAACGGAACGGGCGACGTGAATTCGCTGGGCGGATCTTCCGGCGCGAATGTAACTGAGGTGAACGGGACAACCCTGCAAAGCGCGCAGGCAACCATACACGGACGCCTGCAGGTCACGGGGTACAACCTTGCGCCGACATTCAAGGCTGTTAATACTGCCAACCTCGCAATGGCTTACTTCGAGCTGAACGCAACAGGCGAAGGCATGAATTTGACAGCCTTCAACGTTACAAGATCGGGATCTGCGGAAGATGCTGACGTCCTGCTTGTAAGGCTGTTCAACGACACGAACAACAACGCGGCGTTTGACGCGGGAACGGACACGCAGTTGGGAGCGGCCCTGAACACGAGCAGCAGCGGGCAGTACACATTCACAGGCTTCCAGTTCAATGTCACGACAACGGCAAA
>CAZWTE010000100.1:0-2673 GCA_964637465.1 uncultured Gammaproteobacteria bacterium
TTGTTCATCCTTCATACCTCGAATTTTCCTATACTTTATCTTGAGTTTCTTTAATTCCTCCCTAACAACATCTCTTTCTTGATCGTTCAGGCCATCAATAATGACCGTGACAGTATAATTTGTGCTCTCTTTTGCCAAAACAGCTTTAGCAATGGTAAATGAAGTTAATTTGGAGTATTCCTTTGAAGCTTGATACGTTGCGTAGAAAATAGCGTTTTTCAGCTCTTTGACCTGGATTAGCTCCTCAAGATACTTTTTCTTAATTTTTTGGCTTATTTTCCTCCATTTTGATTGTTTCTTACCTGTTCTTGCCTCAATTGCCTCAAGTTTTTTCTCAAGTGTTTCTAATCCGCTAATCTCTTTTAAAACAACTGCTACTAAAAACAGTTCTCCTTTCGTATCTTGTCCAGTTTCATCTACGAAGCAGTAAAGTTTAGTAACCATTGTAGTCATTGTAGCATTTATGAGTTCTATTGTTTTAGAGTTAACACTGAATGCGTAACAAGAGAATATTAGTTCTAATACCTAGTAGTAGAATAAACAGATAAGGCTGATGAAGTCTCTGGTATAATTGAGTTTAGCTGTTTAAGCTCCAAGAGGAATTGGTTCCAAGAAAAATCCTTTTGGAGTACTGAAGGAATTAACTGATATTTTTAAAAACCTTGGAACTAATTTACCTCCACTGGGTTTGGCCGGGAGATAGCTTGGTCCAGGCTGCCAGAACTGTCACAATCCCGATTATAACCAGAGTCCAAAGGGCAGAGGTCAGAGCGCTGAATCCAAGCACAAATGGGGCTAAAATTGCCCCCACTCCGGCAGCTCCAACTACCCAGTATTCCCATCTTTCCTTATCTGCCGCAATCCCTTCAAAAACTGAAGCAATTACTAAAATCGCCCCCACTCCCAGGCTGGTCCAAAGGGCGGCAATGTCCACACTGTAACCGAATACATACGGAGCTATGATCGCCACCAACCCCAAAAAACCTGTTAGCAAATACATATCCTCACCTCCTGACTTAACAAACTAAACTCTACTCTAAAACTTTTAAGAATAGATCAGGTTTAAGTAAGAAAGTTGACAGAAACATTATGTTCTGGTAAATTAAAAATAATGTCCAAACTTCCTATTTTAAAAACCTCAGCTATTTTGGTTAGTTTATCCTTACTTATAAGTACAGCTTATCCCGCTTTTGCCCAGGATTCCACTGCCGCCGGAACTGCCAGGAGGCAGTTGATTCAGCAAAAAATCAATATTAAACAAGAACGGGTAGAAAATAAGGCAGAGGCCCTCAAGGAAAAAGTCGCCTCAAAAACAGCTGCTTTAAGGTTAAAACTTCAAGTATTTAAGGATCAAAAAAAGGCCGGAATAGCTGAAAGGATAAACAGTAACCTTAACAGGATAAACCAGAATCAAACAGAACAGATGCAAAAACATTTGGATACCATGTCTGCCATTTTAGATAAACTGGAAAATAGGGTCAACCAGGCTAATCCTGATATTAAAGATCCAGCTGCTGCTAAAGCTGCAATTACTAAAGCCAGGGAAATTATTGCTACTACATCAGCCGCGGTCCAAACTCAAGAGCAGAAAGATTACACGATTCAAGTCACTTCCGAAGCCAGGATTAAAACTGATATCAAGGCACAAAGAGATAAATTGCATACTGACCTTTTAGCCTTAAGGAAAATGATCATAGAGGCAAAACAGTCTGTGGCAACCGCCATAAGAACAGCCAAGGCAGGGCCTAAACCGGCCAATGCTGAAACAGAAAAGGAGGGAACAAACAGTGGACAACAGTAATCCCATAACCCAACCACCAGTACCGGATAACCCTCAGGCAGTCCCCCCAAAGCAGCCGGAACCTGTTTCTCCTATTAGTGAACCTAAACCTGCAGGATCAAACAACATGGTTCTCTGGTTTGCAATCGGACTGGTGGCGGTAATAGTCCTGGTAGGGGGGATTTATTGGTTTTTGAGCAGGCCGCCGGCAATCCCTCAACAACCAAGTGTTACTACTCAAGCTCCTGCGCCGGTTGCCCAGGAAAATCTGGAAAACCTGGAAAATGACCTCAATAGTATTGACATGGACATCCCGGACAGTGATTTTGCCGAAATGGACCAGGATTTACAGCAACTTTAATCTTTTGTACATTCTAATATCCCTAATTATCTTTTGCCTCGTGCTCATGGGCTTAGGTATCTATTATTTTACCTCTCTGCAAATCAGCAAAAAACAGCCTAAAGTTGAATCCCCTAAAACCATCAATGTTTTGGGCAGGGAAATGGTCAAATATCCGCAGGATTACACCATTGTGATGGTTGGCGACTCCATGACGGAAGCTTTGGGCAACAGCGATGAACTGAAAAAATTCCTGTTGGATTACTATCCCGGAAAATCTTTTGAGGTCTTAAATTACGGTTTCGGGGCCACAAATATTTTATCCGTAATGGACAGAGTAACCCAAGAAACAGAACACGGGCGGAAATTCAGGCCGGTTGAAAATATTGATTATGATTTAATTTTAATTGAATCATTTGGTGAAAACCCGCTTTCCCAATATCCGCTTAATGAAGGGTTACAAATTCAAACCAAAGAGCTTGATAAAATCGTAAACAGGCTTAAAGAGACAAATCCGCAAGGTAAAATTGCCTTTGTGGCCACCATTTCGCCA
>CAZWTE010000101.1:0-1060 GCA_964637465.1 uncultured Gammaproteobacteria bacterium
AGCCGGCTTGATTTACCTGCCTCGCTTGATTTACTTGCTTTACTCCCATACAATCGGTCTCCCACAATCGGCCAGCCCTTGGCTTTCAAATGCACCCGAATCTGATGCGTCCGTCCGGTATGAGTCACAATCTTCAACAATGTCATGTTTTCATGCTTTAATGTTTTTATGTTTTTATGTTCAATCACCTCGTATTCCGTCACCGCTTTTTTTCCTTGCGCGCCTTTTGGTCGGGCGACCATTTTTGTGCCGCGACGTGCCACCGCAAATTCAATCACTCCCTGCGGCGGAATGACCGCGCCATTTACCACCGCGACATATTCTTTTTCAACCTCATGCACTTTAAATTGTTTTTTCAAATGATCAAACATATCTTGCGTGCGCGCGACCACCATCACGCCAGAAACATCCGCGTCCAAACGGTGCACAATGCCGGGCCGCATTAAATCGTCTCCAACGCGCGCAATCTCCGGGTAGCGCGCTAAAAGCCCGTTGGCCAAAGTATCCGCCCCCCGATGCCCCTCACCTTGATGCACCACTAGCCCGGCCGGTTTATTTATCGCCACAAAATCTTTTTCCTCCTGCAAAACTTCAAAGCGCACTTCCGGATTGGGGGTAACCAAAATTTCCGGTAATTCCTCCACGGTTGCCTCTACCGTGTCGCCGGTTTTTAAAAAATGGTGCGCCGTTGCAGTTTTGCCATTGACCTGAACTTGACCGTTGCCAACTAATTTTTGCAAATGCGCGCGGGAAAACTCGGGAAAGCGCATTTTCAAAAACTTGTCCAGGCGCATTTTATGTTCTTCTGCCGTAATCGCAAATTGCATACCCGCCTAAAATATACTGGTTACTACTCCGAGCACGCGTCCGTTGACCACATTGCATTCCTCATGGCACCAACTTTTAAGCATCTGTCCATCCCACTGTTTTATCAACAGAAATCCCGGCTGCTGCGGATGCTTTGCCACCACCAGATCGCCTGCGCGCAAAATCCTACGATCGTAGGATTTTGCGCGTTTTGTCTCAACCATCTTTACAAACACTTCTTCACCACTTTTTA
>CAZWTE010000101.1:1070-2658 GCA_964637465.1 uncultured Gammaproteobacteria bacterium
CATTGAATGGCCAGTTACGCAAAAGCGCCTGCGCCGCCGCAGGAGCCAGAGTATGATTTCTTTAAAACCAGCACGCATTAGCATAGCTAGGCCGCGCTATACCATTCTACTGCTTTCCCTTTAGTTTTCCAGAAAATCTCGTGAATTTCTTTGATCGCGGCCATCAGCTCTTGCGCGTGCTCCAAACTGACTTCTTGCTTGCAGGCTGAACACAATTTCGCCGCTTTCCAAAATTTTTTATGTAAATTCGGGAATTGCTCTAGATGCGTTTCCTTAAAATAATCCGTCCATAAAATCAAAAGCTCGCGTTTGGCCAGCTCGGCTTGCTCTTCTTTAATTTGAATGTAACGCGCTAGAGTATTGTGAAAATTTTTCCACGCAAGTGCATCTTCATGGTTTTTTGTTTGCTCAAGCGCAAGAATTTTTTTAGTCATGGAAAGCACGGCCTCCCCCGCGATACGCGCGGAAGCCGGATCATAAACTCCACATGGTCCATCACAATGAGCATGGACTGTTGGTGCGGCTGGAAGAATTCTTTTTAGCAAATTCACTAACCCACGCATAATTTTATTGTTTACTGGATTTAAGACGACGGCTCACTACCCAGACTGCCACGCCAACCAATATAGCCCAGAGCATAATTTCCCGCACGTGCGTGTGCGCCACTGGCGCGCCATGACCGGGATCGGCAAGCGCGGCCAAGGGGGACAATGCGAATATCGCGCGAATTAAATACTTCATACTTTTTTAGTATAACACATCACCGCAAAATTATCCATATTCCTTTTCAAGCCACGCCATGGCTTCCTCTTTCGTAGTAATCCGCGCGGAAAGTTGCTCCTCGCGAAGCGCGCGGATAATTTCGCCAACTCCCGGCCCAGCCGGGATTTTCAAAATCTTCATAATTTCATCGCCATTGATAACCGGCTTGTACGGAATACGTTTTTCTTTAATCGCGGCTTCCATGCGCTTTATCCTGGCCTGCATATCAAAAAGATTTTGCAAAGTTGGCGTGCCGCCTTTTGGAATGGTCGCGGATCCATCGCAAAACGCGAGCCGCAAAAGCTCTTCCCCGGGATTTTTATCATTGAAAAAATATTTTTCCACCGTCGCGGCTTTAAAATCTTCCGCTTTGGTGTGCAAGAGCAACAAATGGTGCTTAATCAGCCAATGCAGTTTATCGTAATCAACATGTAAGGGGCCTTCAACCATAACTGAAAGCACCAGGCGGCGGGCAATCTCGCGGGCAAGCTCCGCTCCAACGGTGTCGTGTTCATCAAAGCGCACGCGATCAACGCCATGTTCTTCCGGAGTCTTTAGCATAGGCGGCTTGCCAATATCGTGCAGAAGAATGGCCATGATGAGGAGGGCGTTGAGGTTCAACCTCTGGGATCGCAATCCCAGAGGTTGAACCTCTGTATATCCAAACGTCGCCGCATATTCTTCCGACCCCAACACCTTAAGCGCCAACTTTGTATGCGCCCAAACATCCCCTTCAGAGTGATACTCTTCCGGCTGGGGACATCCTTTCATTTTCAAAAGCTCCGGCATCAGCATCTCAAACGCGCCGGACTCGTCGTACAAATCA
>CAZWTE010000102.1:0-2592 GCA_964637465.1 uncultured Gammaproteobacteria bacterium
CTGCAGAAGCGCTCACAATAAATCCGAGCTGCTCATAAAATTGCGCAGTCGCCCGCAGGTCGCTTGCGTAGAATAATGTGGAATGAATGCGCTTGATCATATCGGAAGTATTCGCGCAATGATTATCCTATAAACTTGTGGACATCGGACGGCAACAACAGACGCGAAATATCAGCATGCTTTTGAATGCCAAGAGAGGGGGCATGAGAGAACCCCACGTACTCTACTTTCTTCTTTTTATACCGCACATATTTGAGTGCGGGAATTAAATCGGTATCGGAACTTACAAGGATAGCCGTGTCATACAAATCATCCACTGCTCCTATGAGAAGATCTGTAGCAATTTTCACATCCGTCCCTTTTTCTCTTGTTTTGCCACCGTCATAGAGAATTTTTCCGCGTTTAATAATAAAGCCATCGTTCTCGAGCCTGCTCAAAAACTTCTGTTGCCCAAGAACAAGCATTTCACTTTTAGTAGTATTGTCAACGTTTCTAAAGATACCGGTGTAGTAACGTCTTGAAATACACATCCTGCTATCTATGAGGGCATCAGTAAAGCGAAGAAAATCAAACTTTTGTCCTCGTGGAGCAGAAATTTCCTTGTCTTTCAAATAATGATAGAAATTGCTTCCGTCAATATATATCGCAATACGTTCTTTGTTCCCCTCCGACATATGATTATTATAAACCAAAACTACCCTTGCCAAAAGGCAGGGGTAGTGATCATATTACTTCCATGGTACACCCACGACATAAGAAGTCAAGTGGGTCGCTGTGGAAAACGACGCAGGGCAAGCCCCTTAGAGGAATGCTTCCAACGAAGTAAAATGTAATCGCTCGACCGCGCTCTGGGTGAAAGTTACCATTATGCTATCTCATTATTGTAGCAACTTTCACAATACACAATCTCCGGTCGGCCTGGGGCGTATGAGGTCTCAAACTCGTTCGGGCAGTGTTCTGTAGCGTGGAAGTGTGAGGAGGTGTTTTGGTAGATTGCTCGCCCTGAACCCGTTGAGGGGTCGGACTGCGTTCCCGCGCAGGTGCATTGTCGGTGCCAGAGTTGCAGGGGGTTTCGCTGTTTGATCCGGTTGGCGTGTCTACAATTCGGACACAGGCGCGGGAGCGGGAGTCGCATTGCACGGTAGAACGCGAGCTCTTGGGGAATAATGCGAAAGCCAACAGTGCATTGTTCATTGCAGGTGCCGTGGTGGAAACAGCCAACAACGTCTCTAAGCACATCATCAGTTGCCTCGTCAATATGATCGGGGAGATCTGCGGCATCACGGGTAATATGTACGTCTTTTTTTGCAACATCCCGCCACCGATAACCATTCTCCGCCGCCTTGTCTTTTGTGAGCGGGAAGTATTCCTGTGCCACGGTTTCATTATACGCAAAAGGTGAGCATTCTGCCGGAAAGAATTCGCCGTAGCGATATTCCCTTCCCTTTTTATCCGAGTACGGCATATCGTTCATGTGCCGGATGATTTTAGGGAGAAGTGCTTCGTAGTCTTCTTTGGAGTATTGCTTGTTGAGAATGCAGTACTGTTTGCCACGGACAGCATTACACCCAAACACATTCCGCGCGCTGTTTCTGCAGGAGTCAACATAACATGCATCAGTTATCTCCGGCCACGCATCAACGGAGAAAAGGACACGTGCGGCATTTACACCGACGGTACAAGCTTCATAGCAAAGCTCCATGGTACAGCAGCCGTTGTTGACATCCATCGTATCCTTCGCATCATTTAAAAAAATGCAGTAACGGCAGTCTTCTGCGTCGCCAATGTTGAAGCAGTGATAACAATTTTTGACATTATGCGCAGTATCACCGGTAAAATTGACGGCGTTTTTTGCGCGCGCGAAACGACGCAGACTATTTCTGCACATCTTTGCAAATTCCTTTTTATATTCTTCCGTCTTCTGAAAAGATCCCGTGTCTATTCCTTCCATTTCGCGCGTGTACATCTCTTTGCTTATCGGAGCGTTTCGAAAAACATACGAGGCGCTGCGCTTATTCGCGCTCATAAAGCCGTGTTGCGTTCCGCGCACATCATGACAAAACTGCACGTCCATGGTATCGGCAATACTACTTGAAAAACGCACCACGGAACTGTTCAGGCATTCAATTGCCTCATAACAGCGTTCCCCGCCCTGCACTTGCAACGAATCAAACACATCACGGGACTGCAAAACACGGTGGCTGTAATAGCAGTCTTCACAATCCGTGGAGGATGTAATGAGATAAGAGTTTTTGCACATGCCGATTTGGTTTGCAAAATCACAATTTTCGCATTTGTCCGCCTGAAGCGCAATACGCGGCACAACACGCTGCAACTCCCGGAATTGTTCAAAAAACGAGCGTGAGAAATCATAGTCGCGGGCGTAGGAGAGTGGGTCCCACTTGTCTGAAAACCAACAGAGGCGGCAATAGACGGGAAATTCGGTATCGGGTGGATACATCGCGACAATTGCGCCACTGCACAGCGTACAAACACGGCGATACAAAGCGCGCTCATTCCTCCACGCCAGCCTGCGCTGCAATCGACACCCCGGACACCACGTCGGCGGCGGCACCTTGACACGCTCGTAGA
>CAZWTE010000103.1:0-2568 GCA_964637465.1 uncultured Gammaproteobacteria bacterium
AAAAAATTTTTAGCTTTTTTTCTTGCCGGCTGCGTCTTCTTTGGTGTTTAAGTATTTTCTTCTAAACGTGACGAGTGGCGGATATTTGGAGCTTAATACTTTTTCCTTTATATCCCTTGGAAGGCCTTCTATGTCTTCTGTCCCTTTTCTTACCACCTTGCCATTTTCGTCTCTCTCGCCCATGGCGTGGTAGAGCGCGTTTACGAGGGTTTTTGCTTCGTTATTAAATCTTCCCCCTATTTCTTCAAGCAGGAGGTCTGTTAATCCCATCTGCATCATGTCTTTCCTGAAGTGGTTGATGGCTTTGCTTTCAAAGTCTGGTGTGAATTCAAGCCTGTGGTTTAAGACGTATTTTAATGCTTTTTTGGCGTGGTCTGGGGTTGCTAGCTTTGCTTCGTCTAAGAAGGCGAATGCTTTAGTGAACCTGTACATGTCTTCAATTGCCCTGTTTCCAATTCCCCTTTTCACGCTTGCCCCCGCATAAGCGTAGTCTATGTCGTCTTGTTTGAGCGGCGGGTCGCTTGGCCTCTTGAAGCCGTATTTGTGTGAGAAATTTATTTCTTGGTAAACAGCTTCTAAAAAGAATAAGCCTTCATTGCTTATTCCTTTATCTTCTATTGCTTCGGTTATTTCTTCTTTGTCAGCTTCGCTTAACAAGTATACTCCGCTCCTCTTGATTGATTCTTGGAATTGGCTGCATAATTTTGCAACTGCTTCCTGTTTAGCGGTATGGGTTAATTGTTTGTCCATTAATGTTTTCAGTATCTTCGTTTCTATGTCAGAATTGGATAGTATCTTTGCTGCCCTTTTGTTTGCTAGCTTCATGTCTATCCTTTCAAATGTTGAGTCTAGCGGAGGTATTTCGAATGCCATGCCGAATCTGTCCATTAGCGGCGCAATTATTTCACCGTTTCCCTCATCTTGGTGGTTTCCTGTTGCAATTATTGCCCTGTCTTTGTTCATTAGGAAGTCGTCCATGTATACCCATATTCCTGATTGCATTCCTTGCAGGAGCATGTTTTGTTTTCCTGCTTTTAGCCTGTTTATTTCGTCTATTTCTAGGAATAGGAAGTAGTGTCCGTGCGCGAATAGCGCTTTTTCCCTGCCGGAGCTTAGTTCCCCGAAGTCTGGCCGCCCTATAATTGATTCTTTTGTTTCTTCCGGGCTTCCCCTGATTTGTACAGCGTCAGCAATGGATAGCGGTATCCCTGTTATTAGGGATCCTAGTTTGTTGACTGAGCTTGTTTTTCCTGTTCCTGGGTTTCCCATTATGTAAGCGTTTGATTTTAGAACAAAGGTTAGTGTTTCGAGTGTTAGTATTCCGTGGTCTATTTTTTTTGTTCCGCCTACGTCTATCTTTGTTGTATCGTAATGTACTGTGTTGGCTGTTTCGTCAACGAATCTTTTTAGTTTTTCTAATGCATTCATTTTTATAAATCCTCCATTTTGTTACTATTTTATAGTAACTACTTATATATAAATGTTTCTATTCTAATTGCCGCTTTAAAATAAAACGATTATTCTCCCCTCTGTATAACTTTTCCCTAACTTTGTCTAAAACCTCTTGATTTGATAAATAAACTGTACAGTTTTTCATATACCAACCCAAATTTTCATCTCGATAGTTAATTATTTCTGCAACACAGCCCTCAGCTTCCCATAATGTGCGCCTTCCGTTAAGGTTTTTCACAGTTAAAAAACAATTCTTAGCAGAGTATAGCATATCCCTTCCGTTGATAGTTTCCGCTTTAATTCTTATTAAGTTATCTTCTTTGCCTTCTAAAAACTTGCCAAAAAAATCAGCATTAATTTTTTCGAATTCGAAATCGTTGTTGCCTTGATTGTAGCTGGTTTGGATTAAGGCCGAGAGGAAAGCGCCAAAACACAGTTTTTCATCCCAATCCTCAATTTGTTTTTGGTTGGCTAAACTAACAAATTTTTGTAATATTGCAGATTTTATTTGGTAGCTTTGCAAATATTTCTGACAGTCTAACTTAAACTCTTTAAATCTGTTCCCCCTGCAGTTTCCTATTTTGTTTTTTTCGAAATAAGCCATCCAATCAGCAATAACAGCTTCTTCGCTAGCTATAACTTCTAACTTTTTTTCAGGTTCAACTTTTTCTGGTTGTCCAAAAACGTTTTCTAGCCCCATTTTTTGATTTTAGGCGCCTCCGGCGCTTACTCCAACCGAACGACCACTGTCGTAGAGGTTGCTGAGGCCATCAAGATTGCTCACGTCGTAGCTGAGGAAGAGCAAAAGGCCCTGCGCTTGATTAGGACTCCTGCTTTTGAATCGGTGAAAATTACCCAAAGCCCCATCACTATACTTAGCTTTATTAAAGTAAGCTTCCAAATTCTCCAAATCAACAACCCGAGCTATAACCAAAGGATTACTCAAAAACTCCTTCTTTCTATGCCAACCTGACTCTGATGCTCTGGCAACTTCATAAGGCATTACAACACCAAACTTATGCTCCTTAATAGTTTCTTTTTTCAAATCATCTAAAGTATAAAGCTTAACCTTTTTTCCATCTGGTAGTTTACCTTCGAGAAGATTATCAAACTCTT
>CAZWTE010000104.1:0-2541 GCA_964637465.1 uncultured Gammaproteobacteria bacterium
ACCGACGCGCTCTGATTGTTTTTCAAGTCCTCGTGCACAGAGGAGGCCGAAGAGGCCGAGGACGACAAGCGACAGACCGAACCCGACCAAAACCCAGTCACGTGTCGAAGGGCCTGTTTCGGGAAGTTCCGTCGTCGCCCCAAGGACGCGCGTTTGAGGAGCCCGGGCAGCCGGAGGACGACTACTCTCGACAGGACTCGCGGTTTGTGAGGATAGTTGCGGAGGAGGCGTGCTGTTGTCCCCGGACAATGGCGGTGAGTCGGCGGGCTTCACCGATATCTGCTCGGCAGCAATCGGTGGAGCAGGAGTTGCCGGTACAGGCGGCGGGGGTGGTGCGGGTGGAAGCGTTGGTTCTGATGGTATGGTCGGTGCGGGAGGAGGAGATGGCGGTGGAGCGGGAGGCGGAATGGGTGACGGAGGCGGCGGGGTTGGTGCCGGCGGCACCGGCGTCGCCAGGCTCTTTCCGGCCAGGGCGATGGCAGCGTAGCTCGTCAAAAGGACCGTGCTCGGGCCGGCGTTCAACTGCCAGCGGAATCCTCCGTCGGGGCTCTGAAACCCGAGAAGCGTGTCTCGGGGGTCGAGGCCACCGACCTGCCACTCCGAGCTCAGTTGGCCGTCGGCGTTCAGCGCGTGGAGCGCCCATGCGGTCGAGGCGCTATTGGTTGTGGCAGGTTTCCGAAATGGCCACCCACTATCCGTGTTCTGCTGCGATCGCAGGTACGCAATGCCCTGCTCGACAACTGTCTGGTAGGCTCCCCCGATCGAAACGGCCTGGATGCCCGCCGCGGTGTCATCCACGTCGCTGCCGGTGGATGTGGTCACACCCCAACCGCCATCTTGGCGTTGATTGCCGACGACGTAGGCAAGGATCGATCGGAGCGGTTCGTGATCAGGCAGCCGCCCGGCTGCTCGGAGGGCGAGGATGCCGAAGATGTCATCGTTGAGGAAGGCAGTCGTGCCGATGTGCCCGTCGACGACGAACGATTCCAAAGCAACCGCGAGCGACTCGGCGTCACGGCCCAGTGCCCGCAAGGCAAGGATCCGGCGGGCCAGGTCCGTCGCGATCCCGTCGGTCGACGTGCTGACGGCAAGGCCGTTCGTTGGTGCGCTGGCCGCGGCTAAAGCCAGTGCAGACCATTCGGGACCGTCAGCACCATGGGCGTGGAGGAACGCCACCGCACCCGGCAGGCCAAGCGGCGTTTGAGTCTGCTCAACAGAAGTCGCCGATGCGGTGAGATCCGCCGTATCTGCTGCAGGGGCCAGCGACGCGGGCGTCGCCGCTGTGGCGCCGTCCTCCGCGAGGATGACCGTATCCATCGCTCGGACAGTCGCGAATGAGAATACCAGGCCGATGAAAATGGAGACGATGATACGCATAGGATCGAATGACGTCAATAAAGAGAGAGAATGGAGTAAGGTGGGCGGGGCGCTTTGATGTTGGAAGCGCCCCGCGGAGGTTCACAGCGGCGGCCGCCAGCGAAGATCGAGCGTGCCCTGGATCGGGACGACGGCCTGCTCGATGCCGTACCCATAGCCGAAGACGCTGCCGGCCCACACCTCCTCGGTCGCGCGGCTCGTCCCGTCGTAGACGGCGTACTGCCAGCCCTCGATGGCAACGGCGGGATCGGCCGTGCGGTGGTTGAGGTGATAGACGTACTGGCCAGCGAGGTCCGGGTAGAACTGCGTCCCGACCGGATCCCCGCGGAACTGCTGGCGAAAGTACGCGAGGACCGTCAGACCCGTGATACCCTCCCACCACGGCACCGGATGGACCCGCTCGCCGCCGTTCGGGGCGGGCAGCTCGCTGTCGAGGCGGAGGACGGCAAACTGCTGCAGTCCATCTGCGTTCACCGGGAACGTCCCGGCGCGGATCGTCCCGTACCCTTCGACGTACGGCTCGTCCGGTACTGGCGCAAGGGGGTTTTCGACCCGCCGACCGCACCCTTCCAGGAGCAGCCCGACGATGCCGACCGCTGATTGTTCAAGGAACGCTCTCCGATCCATAACTCCCCCATGGTGGGTGGCCGAGAACCGAAAACACCTGCCTCCGAAAAAAGAGACAGGCGCCACGTGACGACAATGACCTCTTCCCGGAGGATCCGCGAACCAAGCAACAAAAAGGTTCGAGGAACGTTTGTCTTCGGTGGAGATCAGGCAGGGGCCGAAAGGTTCAGCACCTCGCTGTTCTCCACGCCGGGGTCGGGCTCCTCAGGCCGAGGCCTGAGATACCGTGGCGGGACCGCGCCGGATTCTCACCGGCTTCCCGTGTTCAGTTGTGAATGTTCGAAAGATGCGAGGATTAATCGAACTGGAAAGCGACACGCTGGCGCGAAAGATCACACCGCACTCCACATTACCACGAAGCGAGAGCGTGTCAACAAGGAGGGCCGTAGTCCGAGCACCGGCTCGTGTGCTCGGCCGGAAACCTTTTTCGCGATGGCGCCCGACACGACTCGCCTGCCATCGCCTGGCCGAGCCAGTCGAGGCCTCGCGGGCACGTTCGCTGGCCGAAGTGCCTTCCTGCGTGAATTACGGGGCAAC